>JAVEEE010000116.1 GCA_030840615.1 Frankiaceae bacterium
CCGTGCACGAGCGCCTGCGCCATCTTGCCGAGCGCGATCTTGCCGCTCGGGACGAGGACGGCGCAGACCATGCCTGCGCGCACGGCGTAAGCGGCCGCACTCGCGGACGTGTTGCCGGTTGACGCGCAGATCACCGCGCGCGCACCTTCCTCCGCGGCCTTGGAGATCGCCACCGTCATGCCACGGTCCTTGAACGACCCGGTCGGGTTGGCTCCCTCGACCTTGAGATGGACCTCGCATCCCGTGAGCTCCGACAACCGGGGTGCGGGCACGAGCGGAGTGCCGCCCTCCTGCAAGGTGACCACGGGGGTCGCAGCCGTGACAGGCAGACGGTCGCGATACTCCTCGATGACACCGCGCCATTGCAGGGTCCGCACACCGGCGCTCATCCGAGGCCTCCCTCGACCCTCATCACGCTGGCGACCGCACGCACCGAGTCCATCCGCCGCAGCTCCTCGACCGTCGCCGACAGCGCCGCGTCGGCAGCCGTGTGAGTGACGAGCACGAGCGTGGCATCGTCGCCGTGCCCCTCCTGCCGAACGGTCTGGATGGACACGTCGTGCGCGGCGAAAGCCTGGGCGACGTTGGCGAGCACACCCGCCTTGTCGGCGACGTCGAGACTCACGTGGTAGCGGGTCGGCGTGTCCCCCATCGGTCGCACTCGCAGGTCGGCGTAGGCGGACTCACCCATCCCGCGGGCACCGGTCAACCGGTTGCGAGCGACTGCCACGAGGTCCCCGAGCACTGCGCTGGCCGTCGGTGCCCCGCCCGCACCACGGCCGTAGAACATGAGCTGGCCGGCGGCGTCAGCCTCGACGAACACCGCGTTGTAGGCATCGCCGACACCCGCCAGTGGGTGCGTGCGTGGGATCATCGCCGGGTGCACCCGCACGCCGACCGAGTCGCGACCGTTGCGGTCGGGCCCACGCTCGGCGATCGCCAGCAGCTTGACGACGCTGCCCATCTCGCGTGCGCTGGCGACGTCTCCTGCGGTGACCTCGCTGATGCCCTCGCGATGCACATCGGCCCCGGTGACCCGGGTGTGGAAGGCGAGACCGGCAAGGATGGCCGCCTTGGCCGCCGCGTCGAAGCCGTCGATGTCCGCCGACGGATCGGCCTCGGCATAACCGAGCGCCTGTGCCTCCTCGAGAGCCTCCTCGAAGCCCGCGCCATTGTCGTCCATCCGCGAGAGGATGTAGTTGGTCGTCCCGTTGACGATGCCCATGACCCGGGTGACGCGGTCGCCCGCCAACGACTCCCGCAACGGGCGGAGCAACGGGATCGCGCCCGCGACGCTCGCCTCGCAGTAAAGGTCCGCGCCGCCGCGACGCGCGGCCTCGTAGAGAGAGGCACCGTCCTCGGCCAGCAAGGCCTTGTTGGCGGTCACGACGCTCGCGCCGCGACCGAGTGCGGTCAGCAGCAACGAACGGGCCGGCTCGATGCCGCCGATGACCTCCACGACGATGTCGACGTCCTCGCGGGCCACGAGTCCCGCGGCGTCCGCGGTGAACAACGCAGGGTCGACCGGCAGGTCGCGGTCACGCTGTGGCCGGCGAACAGCGACTCCAGCGAGCTCGAGCGGTGCTCCGATCCGCTGGGCGAGGTCGGAGCTATGCGCGTGCAGCAGCCGCACGACCTCGCTGCCGACCACGCCTCAACCCAGCAGCGCGACCCGCAGCAACTCACGGCCCGACGTGGTCATCCCTGGTCCAATGCGAGCAGGTCGTCCACGGTCTCGCGCCGCAGCAGCACCCGGGAATCCCCGTCCTTGACCGCGACCACGGGCGGCCGCGGCACGCTGTTGTAGTTGCTCGCCATCGAGCGACAGTAAGCGCCGGTGGCGGCGACGGCGAGCAGATCGCCGGGAGCGAGGTCGCTGGGCAGCCACGCGTCGCGTACGACGATGTCGCCGGCTTCGCAGTGCTTGCCCACGACCCGCGCGAGCATCGGGGGCGCGTCACTGGCGCGGGACGCGAGCGTGACGGTGTAGGAGGCGTCGTAGAGCGCCGTACGGATGTTGTCGCTCATCCCGCCGTCGACGCTCACATACGTACGGATGCCGTCGACGTTCTTCAAGGTGCCGACCTCGTAGAGGGTGACCGCTCCCGGGCCGGCGATCGCGCGGCCGGGCTCGACGGCCAACCGGGGCAGCGGCAGATCGGCGGCGGTGCACTCGCGATGGACGATCGCGCGCAGCTGCTTGGCGAGGTCGACCGGGCTCGCCGGGTCGTCCTCACTCACGTAGGCAATGCCGAACCCTCCACCGAGGTCGAGCTCGGGCAACGTCACGTCGAGGGTGTCGCGGATCGCGGCGAGCAGCCCTGCAACGCGGTGTGCGGCGACGTCGAATCCGGCGGTGTCGAAGATCTGCGACCCGATGTGACTGTGCAAGCCGACGAGTTCCAGTGAAGGCAGCGTCAACACCCGTCGCGCCGCCTCGAGAGCGTCTCCGCTCGCCAGCGAGAAGCCGAACTTCTGGTCCTCGTGCGCCGTGGCGATGAACTCGTGCGTGTGCGCCTCGACGCCGACGGTCACCCGCACCAGCACCTGCTGCCGGATGCCCGCCCGATCGGCGGCATGCGCCAACCGCGCGATCTCGATGTCGCTGTCGACCACGATCCGGCCGACACCCGCCTCGACTGCCAACCGCAGCTCGTCGGGAGACTTGTTGTTGCCGTGGACGAGGATGCGCTCTGGCGGAAAGCCGGCGGCCAGAGCGATCTGCAGCTCCCCGCCCGTCGACACGTCGAGCGACAGGCCCTCCTCCGCGATCCACCGGACAACCGCACGGGACAGGAACGCCTTGCCTGCGTAGTAGATGTCGGTGTCGTCACCGAACGCGGCCCGGTGGGCTCGGCACCGCTCGCGGAAGTCGGCCTCGACCAGCACGAATGCCGGAGTGCCGTGTGCGGCGGCGAGGTCGCGCACGTCTGCGCCGCCGACGAGCATCACACCGTCCCGTCGTTCGGTGCCGAGCGGCCACACCCGGGCGTCGAGAGCGCCCAGGTCGGCCGGCGGAGGCGCCAGCTGCTGCGAGAGCGGCGTGACGTCGCCGTGCAGGGCGCCGGCCGGATGAGCTCTCATGCCTGCCCCCTCACATGCGTTCCGGCGCGGTGACACCTAGCAGCCGCAGGCCGTTGGCCAGCACGACCCGGGTCGCCTCGACAAGCCACAACCGTGCGACCGTCAGGTCGGTCGCGGGCTCGTCACCCAGCGGGAGCACCCGGCACGCGTCGTAGAAGCGGTGGTAGGTGCCGGCGAGCGACTCGAGGTAGCGCGCGATCCGGTGCGGCTCCCGGAGCTCTGCAGCCGACGCCACGACACGCGGGAACTCACCCAGCGCACCGAGCAGGTCGCCTTCGCGCTCCTCCGCAAGCAGCGCCGGGTTGTAGTCGTCGCCGCGCTCGATGCCGAGCTCAGCGGCGTTGCGCAGCAACGACGCAACTCGTGCGTGCGCGTACTGGACGTAGAAGACCGGGTTGTCGTTGGTCTGGCGCGCCCACACATCGAGGTCGATGTCGATCTGCGAGTCGGTGCTGTAGCGCACCAGCGCGTAGCGCGCAGCATCGACTCCAATGGCTTCCACGAGGTCCTCGAGGGTGAGCACTGTGCCGGCCCGCTTGCTCATCCGCAGCGGCTGGCCGTCGCGCAGCAGGTTGACCATCTGGCCGATGAGGATCTCGAGGTTCTTGCCGGGCACGTCACCGAAGCAGGCGCACATCGCCATCAGCCGGCCGTAGTAGCCGTGATGGTCGGCCCCGAGAATGATGACCACGCGGTCGAATCCGCGCTCCCGCTTGTCGAGGTAGTAGGCGAGGTCGCCCGCGATGTAGGCAGGAGTGCCGTCGCTCTTGACGACGACCCGGTCCTTGTCGTCGCCGAAGTCGGTCGTACGAAGCCAGACGGCCCCGTCCTGTTCGTAGATCTCGCCCTGCTCGCGCAACCGATCGATCGCCCGATGCGCAGCACCCGACTCGTGCAACGAGTTCTCGTGGAAGTAGACGTCGAACTCGACCCCGAAGTCGTGCATGCTCGCCTTGATCTCCGCGAACATCGCCTCTACGCCGTCGGCGCGGAACGCCTCTTGCGCCTCGTCGTCCGGCAAGTCGAGCACTCCGGGGCGTGCGGCCACGATGCGCTGCGCGATCTCGTCGACGTAGTCACCGGCGTAGCCGTCCGGCGGCACGTCCTGACCCCGTGCGCGGGCAAGCAGGGACCGGGCGAACCGGTCGATCTGCGCGCCGTGGTCGTTGAAGTAGTACTCACGCGTGACGTCCGCGCCGGTGGCCTGGAGCAGCCGCGCCAGCGAGTCGCCAACAGCGGCCCACCGGGCACCGGCGAGCGTGATCGGACCGGTCGGGTTGGCGGAGACGAACTCGAGGTTGACCCGCTCCTTCTCCAGGGTGTCGCTGGTGCCGTAATGGTCGGCGGCAGCCACGACGGTTCGGGCCAGCTCGCCCTGCGCGGCCTGAGACAGGCGGATGTTGAGGAAACCGGGGCCGGCGACGTCGACAGCCTCGACGCCGGGCTGCTCGCGCAGCCGCACTGCGATCAGCTCGGCGATGTCGCGAGGGGGCCGGCCGACCGGCTTGGCGAGCTGGAGCGCGACGTTGGTGGCATAGTCGCCGTGCTCCTTGTTCTTGGGACGCTCGACGGTGACCCCGTCGGGAGCGTCGATCGGCAGCTCGCCGGCTGCGACCGCGGCACGGATCGCAGCGACGACCGCGCTGCTCACGTCGGCGGGGGTCACGCAGCCGAGGTTATCGCAGCGCCTGCGTGATGATCTTGGTCATAAACCGTTCGGGAACGCATAGGAAGAAGGTGGCGGCGGCAGCTTGCCGGCGTCGCCGTACTCGATCGCGATCTCCTGGTGCTTCGCCAGAACGAGGCGGGTCGGGTCGCCGGCGTAGCGGGTGCCGTTCACGAAGACGGCGAGCTCCTTGCCCTGGCCGGTGCAGTAGCCGGCGAGGCACGTCGGGGTGAACCGCACTCCCCACTCGATGAAGAACTGCCCGAGGACGAACGTCGCGGGAACGCTGTTCTCGATGTGCACGATGCCGGTCGCGTCGTGGGTGTGCAGCGGAGCGAGGGCCGTGACCGAGGTGCCCTGCACGATGAAACCGACGCCCAGCGGCACCGTCACCGGTTTGCCGTTGACCTCGACGTCGAGGTGCGCGTGGTAGTGGACCTGCAGCATCTCCTCGGCGTAAGGCAAGCCGGCGGCGGTGACGTAACGCGCCGAGTCGGCACCGTTGTCGAGGACGGCCGGCGCTAGCCACGGCGGCGGGTCGGTCGTGAGCGGGACGTCGGACACGGGCAGCGTTGCCGGCGGCGAGGTGTAGGTCGCGGGCGCCGCACCGGACGTCGACGTCGACGCCGAAGTCGCGGGCGGGGTCGGCGTGGTGGCCGGGTGACTGCTCGACCCGCTCCCCGAGCACGCGACGAGTACGACGATGACCGCAGACCCGAGCGTGATCCTGATCGCCCGGTTCACGCCGACTCGTCAATGGCGGCCTCGAACAGTCGCCGCACGGTGTCGATCAGCTCGTCCGGGTCGAAGGGCTTGGTGAGATAGGCATCGACACCGATGCTCTCGCCGCGCTGGATGTCGGCCTCCTGCGCACGGGCGGACAGCAGGATGACCTTGATGTGCGCCGTGTCCGGGTCCTGGCGGAGTCGTGCGGCCGCTTCCCATCCGTCGATGCGCGGCATCATCACGTCGAGCGTCACGACATGTGGCGCGGCGTCCTTCACCTTGTCGAGAGCGTCCTGACCGTCGGTCGCGGTGACGACGTCGAATCCCTCAAGCTCGAGGTTGACGGTGATCAGCTGACGGATCACGTCATCGTCATCGACGACGAGCACGCGCCCCTGAGCAGTCACGTCAGGAGGTTACCTGCGGTGATCACGAGGGACGATCACCAGACCGGGTGACTGCTAACCTCCGCGGCCTGTCCGCCCCCGTAGCTCAGGGGATAGAGCACCGCCCTCCGGAGGCGGTGGCGCAGGTTCGAATCCTGCCGGGGGCACCAAG
>JAVEEE010000124.1 GCA_030840615.1 Frankiaceae bacterium
TGTGCGGGAACCAGATCGCGCGCCGCGCGCGCCACCTGCTCGATGGCAAAGGCGTCCTCCCGCGGCAGCTCGCGCACGACGATGCTGCGATCGGCGGCGATCTCTTCGTTGCACGCCGCTTGCACCCGGTCGCGGAAGCCTTCCGGGACGTCCGGCAGATCGAAGTCCATCCGGCCTTCGAGCGGCTCCATACCGGCGCTGGTGACCAGCAGGTCGAAGTCGCGGTAGACCACGCCGTTGAGCAGGTGCAAGGCCGAGTGGGTGCGCATCAGCGCGCTTCTGCGCGGGTCGTCGATGGCCCCGCGGACAGAGGTGCCGGGTGGCGGGACCGGATCGGCTTCCGCCGGCTGGAGATAGACGTCGTCAGCCGTCTTGCGGGCGCCCTCGATCCGCGTCTGCACGCCGTTCCACAACAGCACGCCCTGGTCCGGCGGCTGACCGCCGCCGCCCGGGTAGAACGCCGAGCGGTCCAGCACGAGACCCTCAGGGCCGGACGAGAGCACGGTCGCATCCCACTCCCGCACGGTCGGATCGGCCAGCTCCAGGCGCAGGGTTCCCACGGTCAAGCAGGCTATCCATGGCAACCTCGGGTATGAAGAAGTCGCTGACGGCGAATGGAGTGTGGAGATGCCTACGGTCGTTCTGCGCGGCGGATCGCGAGACGGTGAGAGCACGACTCTGGACGAGCACGTCGAGCGTCTCTACGCCGCATCGGCGGCCCCCGGCCTCGTCGACGTCTACGAGGCGACGGATGAGCTGCAGCCGCTGCGCGGCAACGACGACGAGGCGATCGTCTACGAGTTCGTCGAGCAACAGCCCGTCACGGACACCACCGCAACCCATCTGCACATGCCCGCCGGACCGTGAGCGACTCTTACCAGGGGCCGTAAGGACCCATGTGTGTCGTCGAGCCGCCGCGGGGCACCTCACGGATGGCCGGCCGGACGTCGACGAGATAGACGAGAGCCGCGACGAGGCCGGCGAGGGACAGGAAGCCCATGAACGTCGTGAGCAGGGCGGCTGCCAGCAATAGCACCCAGAACTGCTTCGTCCTCTTGCCGGCGGCGGGGAAGACCGTCGCACGCCGGCTGGCGGCATCGATGAAAGCGAATGTCTTCACCAGCACCATGGCCGCGAAGATGACGAGAAACGCGCCATGCAACGGCAGCAGCAGCAGCGGCATCGGAACCTCCGCGGGTCACGCTACGCCGCGCCGTCCCCAGACACGCGCGACTGACACGATGACGAGGTGCTGACCGTTGACCTCGACACCGTCCGGCTTTTCGTACACGTCCTGGCCGCTGCCGTTTGGGTGGGCGGTCAGCTGACTCTGGGCGCGCTGTTGCCGGTGCTGCGACGCGCCGGGACCGATGTGTCGCGCTCGGCCGCGCGGCAGTTCGGCCGGCTCGCCTGGTCGGCGTATGCCGTGCTGCTCGTCACCGGCGTCTGGAACATGGCCGCCTACGATGACACGGACCGCAGCGGCTTCGCGGGGACGATCAGTGTGAAGCTGGTGATGGTCGTCCTGTCCGGCATCGCCGCGGTCGTGCACACGCGGGCGACGTCGCGGACCTGGTTGGCAGCAGGTGGCGCGGGGGCGTTGCTGTTCGCCTTGGCCGCGATGTTCCTCGGAGTCGTGTTGTCCGGCTGAACTGCATCCTGGGCAACACCGTGGCATCGTGACGTCATGGCCCCACCTGATGAGCAGGAGCTCGCGCGACTGGCGGAGCGCCGGCGCGAGCTGAGCAAGCGCTATGTCCGGCCGCTGGCCGATCGACCTGCGTCCAATGGCCGCGGGATCCATCACGCCGCCCTCATCTGCAGCGACGTGGAGCAGACCATCCAGTTCTACGACGGGCTGCTCGGCTTCCCCCTGGTGGAGATGACGGAGAACCGCGACTACCCGGGGTCGTCGCACTTCTTCTTCGACCTCGGCAACCAGACGTTGCTCGGCTTCTTCGACTTCCCCGGCCTGGGGCTGCAACCGGCCGAGGAGCGGATCGGGACCGTGCAGCACATCGCGATCGCGGTGCCGCCGGACCGGCACGCCACTCTGAAGGCGAAGCTGGACGCCGAAGGAGTCCCGTACGACGGACCGCAACGCGGCATCGTCGAGTCGCTCTACCTGCGCGACCCCGACGGCATCGGCATCGAGCTGTTGTCGGACGAGCTGATGTTCTTCGGCGGCAAGTACCTCGACCGCTGACGAACGCGAACGCGGCGCTCGGATCCCGGCATGACGAGGGTCAGGGTCATGGTCCGGGTTCCGAACGCCGCGTGCATCGCGGAGCAGCTGCGATCAGCAGGTCGGCTCAGACGGTCGGGGCAGTGCCTTCGATCGTCGTCTGCGCGGCCGGCTGAGCCGGCAGCCCGGCACCGTTGGTCGGCGCGGCAGGCTTGGCCGCGGCCGGCTTCGACACCTTCGAAACGGCCGGCTTCTTGGCGGCCGGCTTCGATGTCGGCTTGCTGGCCGGCTTGGTCTTCGGCTTGTCGCCGCGCAGCTCCTTGACGATCTTCTCGCCGCGGGCGGCGAAGTCGTCGTAGAGCTTCTCCGCCTTGTTACGGAGTTCCTTGGCCTGTGCCGGGATCGCCTGGGCCAGGCCCGGGAACGCCTTGACCTGCTCCTGGACCTGGGTCGGCACGTTCTTGACCTGGGTCGGCAGGGTGGCCACGGCGGCCGGGAACTCGTTCGCGACGCGGGTCGGCAGCGTCGAGACCCGACCCGGCAGGGTGGTCACTCGCTCACGGAGACGCTCGATGGCTGCGTCGCCGGCGCCGACGTAGGCGAAGAACGGCTTCGAGTCGAACGCCGGAAGGCTGGACAGGGTCGGCAGCGAAGGCCGGTTGGGCAGTGCAGGCATGACGGTGTTCCTCCTGAAGGATGGGACGTGCTCAAGGATGGGACGTGCTGGTGGGATCAGGGCGTGCGATCGGGGGCGGTGGCGCGCTTGCGGTCGGCCTCGGCTGTCGGCTCGGCGTCTGCCGGAACCTTGGTCGCGGAGACCTGCTCATCGGCCTCCGGCTGTCCTGCCGGGCGCTCTTCGTTCTCGCGTCGGAACGAGTCGTAGATCTCGAGCAGCACCTGCTTCTGCCGCTCGGTGATGCCGGGATCGCCGAGCACAGCGCCTGGAACGTCGCTGTCGCCGTAGCGCTCGTCGAGGATGCCGGCTTGCACGTAGAGGGCTTCCGCGGAGATGCGTAACGCTTTCGCGATCTGCTGGAGGATCTCTGCGCTGGGCTTGCGCAGACCGCGTTCGATCTGGCTCAGGTAGGGATTGGAGACCCCCGCCAGCTTGGCCAGCTGCCGCAACGAGATCTGGGCGGTGCTGCGCTGCTCGCGGATGTAGTCCCCGAGGTTGCGCACGTCGATCCTGGCCACCAAGCGAACGTAGTCGCTGCTGCTAACTTTTGCAAGCGCATTGCAAGCAGTCGTCCGTGACGTGCGTCACGCGGAACATCAGACCGGTGCCACGATGTGCCGCGCGTGCCCGAACCCCCGGTACGTCGAGCGGACGGTGACCGTCACGCTGTTCGTGCCCGCCTTGGTGCTGGTGCTGACCGCCAGCAGCGTCACCCGGGCGGCTCGGTCGAGGGTGACGACGACCGACGCGGGCCGATTGTCGGTCGGGATGCCGGCCTTCTTCGCCGCGGCCGGGGCCAATCTGCCCTCGATGCGCGACCGACCGCCGACCGACGTGAGAGCCGTCGGGATGAGGCCACGCAGCACCGCCAGCAATGTCTTGGTCGGGTTGACGACGGCGCGCGCATGATTCAGACGCGACCATCGGCCGGGGACCTTGCGCACGTAGGTGCCGCGGCGGATGCGAACCACCTGCGTCCGGTGTTTGCCGACGACGAGCCGATAGGCGACGCCGTTGCCGCGGACGAGCCGACCCCGGATCGTCGTGCGCACTGCCTGGTTGGCGGCGACCGACGTCGTGGCGGCAAACCTGTAGGACCGGACCTTGCTCGTCTCGGCGATGGCCCGATGAAGAGCACGGGCTGCAGTCCGGTCCGCGCTCGGCGGGCTGATGCTCGGTGCGGGGCTGGGCTGGTGCGACGGCGGCGGACTGGTGCTGCTACCCGTGCAGCCCGCGAGCCCGGCGGCCGTCAACCCGAGCGCGACTACGACGAGGGGCGCGGCCAGTGGCCGCGCCCCGGCGCGATGTGCTCGAGGCACGGTCAGTCGTCGCCGCCGCCGTCGCCACTGTCGCCCTGGTCGTCGCCGCTGCCGGGGCCGCTGTTGTCGCCGCCGACCTCGTCGCCGCTGCCGGGGCCGCTGTTGTCGCCGTCGGTCTCGTCCTGGTTGTTGTCGTCGCCGGCGTCGCCCACCTCGTCCTGGTTGTTCTCGTCGCCGTTGTCGTCGCCGGCGTCGCCCACCTCGTCCTGGTTGTTCTGGTCGTTCTGAGCGTCGTCGTTGCTCCCGACCGGCTCGGCTGCGTCGTCATCGTCACCGAGCTCGACGTCGTCGTTGTCGTTGACACCGACCTCGTCGCCGTCCTCGTCGCCGGCGGAGGTGGACAGGACGTTGCCTTCGTCGTCGAGCGTGGAGGTCATCCGGACGCCGGTGCCCGGCACCGCGAAGCTCACGCTATGCGTGGTATGCGCGACATGGGGGCGGGCCGGCGCGGGAGCAGCGCTGGCGGAGGTCGTTGCGACGACTGTGATGCCACTCGCGGTGAAAACGCCCATGGCGAGGGCGAGAGCTGCTCGAGACGGGGTGCGCATGTGATGCCTCCTGGGGGTAGCAGGCGTGCGGTGGTGCCCGGGCTGGCTGGTTACTCCTGCATGGCCGCCGGCAGTCAGAGCGTTACACAACTGAACCCGGCCGTCCCGACAGCCGAGGTTCTCTTAGGCAGTAGCGCACCGGGATCTGTAACACGAGAGGCACTCTCGGCCATGACCAACGTGAGCGAGGACTACGCCCTCGCGTCGCTGGTCGCCCAGGCGAAATCGGGAGACCGCGACGCGACGGAGCAGCTGGTCGCCCAGCTGCGGCCGCGGGTGTTCCGATATGTCCTCGCCCGGATGCTCGATCCGCACGTCGCGGACGACGTGACGCAGGAGGTGACGGTGACGATGGTCCAGTCACTGCACCGGCACGTCGATGCGGGACGTCCGTTCGCTGCCTGGGTCTTCGGCATCGCCGCCAACAAGGTGAGCGAGAGCCGCCGGGCCACCGCCCGACGGCGGGAGGCCACGATCGACTCGCTTCCCGAGCCTGCGGCCGACACCCGCCTCGAGCCCGAGCAGGCCCTGCTGCGACTGGAGACCAGCGTCCGCGTGGCCGAGCTCCTGGAGTGCCTTCCCGCGCAGCAGGCCGAGATCCTGCGGCTGCGGGTCGCCGCCGGCCTCTCGGCCGAGGAGACGGCGGACGTCGTCGGGATGTCCCCGGGCGCGGTCCGCGTCGCCCAGCACCGCGCCTTGGCCCGGCTGCGGGCACTCGCCACCGAGCAGGCGACATGACCGACGAGCTCTCGTTCCCTGACGACCTGGCGGCGGTGGCGGCCGATGACGCGTTGGTGGATGCGCTCGGCTCGGCGGAGCTCTTTCCCGTGGACCGCGACGCCGTCGCCGGCCTGCTGACGATGTGGCGCAGTGAGCTGGACGAAGCGGTCGCGGCCGGCTCGGTCGGCGGATTCGTGCAGCGGCATCGCTGGTCCCGCGCGCGGCGTAACACGGCGGGTTTCATCGCGGGCGTCGTGGCGCTAGCGGCGACCACAGGCGTGGCGGCAGCCGCGAGTGGGCCGAGCGGACCTGGCCCGCTGGGCGATCTCCACCGAGCGATCTGGGGGGGCTCGGCGATCTCGCCGACGGCGCACGACTCGGCGACGACGGCCCAGGTGACCCGGATCCTGGACGAGGTAGCCGGTGCGATCCAGTCCGCGCAAGCCGCCGGCGGCATCACCGCGTTGGAACGAACCCGCCGCAACGGGCAGCTCGACGACGCGGCGGCCCTGCTGGAGCATGATCCGGCCGCTCCCGCCGGGCTCCGCCAGCGGGTGGACACGCTGCGGGCTCAGCTCGCTGCGTTGGCGCCGGTGTCGAAGCCCGGCCCCCGCAACAGCGGCAGCGAACCCGGCGGCACCAGTGGCACCGGAAACGCTGGCTCCGACAACACGGGCACCGACGACGGCAGCGCATCCTCCGGCTCCGGTCATGACGGCGGTGGCGGTGACGACGGGGGGAGCGGCACCTCGCATGACGGCGGCAGCACCGACGACGCGACGGACGGCGGCTCTGACGGCAGTGGTTCGGGCGGTGGCGGCAGCGACGACAGCAGCGACAGCAGCGGCACCGATAGCGGCAGCGGCAGCGACGACGGCAGCAGCACCGATAGCGGCAGCGGCACCGACGACAGCAGCGGCACGGGCAGCGGCATCGATGGCGGCGGCACCGATGGCGGCGGCATCGACGGCAACAGCGGCACGGGCGACGGCTTCGACGATGGCGGCTCGTCAGGAAGCGGCGCTCTCAGCTAGCCGCTCGCAAGGAACACCGAACATGGCGGTGGCCCCCGCAGAAGCGTGGGCCACCACCGGTTGAGCTGCTACGGCGCGCCGGCGTTCGGGTTGTCGAAGTGCCCTGGCGTCGACGGGTATGCCGACCCCGCCGCATGGTCGTTGTCCTGACCCGGGTAGGCCAACGCCAGCTCGTCGAACGCCGAGGTCGTCGTCCCCGTCGCCGCGTCGCTCTGCGCCTGACCCGAACCGAGCGACCACACCCACCGCTGCAGGAAGTCCTGATGCGCCGGGCTGTGCTGCCGCACGTCGTTGTAGCCGCCGTACGCCGCATTGCAGTGCGTGTAGAGGTTGAATGCCCCGTTCCAGTCGAGCAGCCGGTCACCCAGGTTGGGCCCGTTGTCGGCCACGTCGCCTTGCAGCACGTCACGGTCCCAGCCGCCATACATCCAGTCGATGCCCTGGTGATGCTGGTTGTTGGCGTTCGTCGCGTCGTCAAGGTCCGTCATCTCATACCAGGAGCAGGGGTCGAGCGTGACGGTTGCCTTCGGGCCGGCGGACACATCGGTTGGCCACGTGTTCGCCGTGCAGTAGGTGCCCGTCGGGCTGAACGATCCGCGCGGGTGCCAGTCGAGGATGTCCGAGCCAACCGCACCAGCGATGGACGCCGCATCGGTTCCGCCCTTGCCACCGATGATGTAGTCGACGAGTGAGTCGTTGACGCCACGGTCGTTCAGGTTGGCCGCGTCGTCGGACCCCTTGCCGCCCCAGATGAGGTCGGCGCCGTCGTCACCGAACGCGATGTCGCCGCCGCTGTCACCGTTCATCAGGTCGTTGCCGGACCCGCCGTGCATCGAGTCGTGGCCGACACCACCGCGCATCCGGTCGCTGCCGCCATCCAGGTCCCCGCGGTGCGGCATCGCCGCGGACGCGGACATCCCGATGAAAGCGTCACCGTTGACGTCGTGCTGCAGGTCGGCCACACGCGTCACGGAGCCGGCCAGGAATCCCTCGTAGTGGATCTTCGGGACCTGGCTGTTGTCGATGACGAACTTGTTGGAGCCGGTCTGGAACTGGTCCACGATGCCGCCCCGGTCACCCAGCATGGCGTCGTCGCCGAGCTCGCCCCAGATCACGTCGTTGCCGAGCTCTCCGTAGAGGTCGTCGTCGTTGCGCTGCGCCGGGTCCACCCCGCCGCCGTCGTTGACGACTGCCAGCGAGGTGGCGTCGACGCGGGCAGTCGAGCCGCTGTCGCCGTAGAGGTGGTCGTTGCCGTCCTGGCCGTAGACCGTGTCATCCCCCGCGTCGCCCCACAGGTTGTCCGCTCCGGCCGCCTTCGGCGGTTCACACGTCGCGAGGCTTCCGACGCAATACCGGGTGGGCGACGTTGCCGAGGTGCCATGCCGGACGTACGCCGCACCGCTCGGCAGGGATGCCGGGTAGCGCTTCACGTAGATCCGGTTGGTCAGGCCCGTGCCGGCCGCCTTCGCGTCGGCCACGGTCGTGACCAGCTTCTTCGCGGAGTCGAGCAGGTCACGCACCACCGTGCCGTTGTCGCCGAGGATGTAGTCGGCGGCACCGTCACCGTGCACCTCGTCCTGGGTGTCGCGGAACGCCTGGATCGAGGCGCCGCCGAGCAGGTCGTCCTGCCCGTTCGGGCTGGACATGTCGGCCTCACCGGACGGGTCGCCCGGCCAGTTCGGCGTCGGCGCCACGATGCTGATGCCGGCTTCGATCAGCGACCGGTCACCGAACATCGTGTCGTGACCGCCGTTGCCCTCGGCGTAGTCGTCGTTTGCTCCGCCGGAGATCGTGTCCGGGCCGTCCTGGCCGAACACCACATCCACCCCGGCACCACCGGAGAGCTGGTCTCCGCCGGCCACCGACCGGGTCGGGTCGGTGAGGAAGTCGCTGCCCCACTTGAGGTCGAGCAGCCGCAGCGAGCGTTGCGTCTCCAGCGCACCGGTCGACCCGATCCGGAACAGGTAGGGGCTCGGCGTGGCGTTGCGGTCGGTCACGGAGTTGTCGCCGGTGATGAGGTCGTCACCGTCACCGCCCCAGACCGCGTCCCCGACGTCCGGCTGACCCTGGGTGGTGGCGCCGGTGTCGCTGCCGAGGATTGTCGAGCTGCCGCCGAGCAAGTCGTCGTCGCCGGCGTTGCCCTCGACCCAGTCGCGGCCCGGGCCGCCTTCGGCGTAGTCGCCGTCGAAGCCGGCCAGGACACGGTCGTTGCCGGCCTGTCCGAGGATGGCGTCCGAGCCGTCGTCGCCGGTGATGTAGTCACCGCCGGAGACGCCCGCGAGCGGGCTGTCACCGAGGTCGTACAAGCGGATGCTGCGCTGCACCATCTGCACGGCCGGCAGGGCGTCGGTGTCGGACCGGGCCTTGGTGATGTCGCTGGCCGGGATCGCCGGGTCGCGAGTCAGCTGCCCGTTGTCACCGATGATGACGTCGGCGTCGGGACCACCCGAGATGGTGTCGCCGGTGTCGAGCTGGCCCGTGGCGTTCTGCCCGGTGCCGGTCTCGATGTCGAGCGAGCCACCGGCGATGTCGTCCTGGCCTGCGTCGCCGTAGAGGTGGTCATCCGCCTGACCGCCTTCGACATAGTCCTCGCCGTCGTTGCCGTGGACGGTGTCCGCGGCACCCTGACCGAAGATGACGTCGCTCTCGCTGTCACCGGTGATGTCGTCCGGTCCGGAGTTGGCGGCCGCGGGTGAGTAGCCGACGTCATACCGAATGACGTGGCGTCCCACCGTGAGCCCGCGGCCCTTCATGACCGGGTCGGCGCCGGCGAGCGTGGTGTCGGTGATCTGGCCGTCGTCGCCGAGGATCACGTCGTCCGCCGGGCCGCCGGAGATGATGTCGCGCTGGTCCGGGTAGCCCACCGCGTCAGTGACGGTCGGGTCGTCGCCCGGCAGCTGGGCGCTGCCGCCGGCGATGTCGTCCGCCCCGGTCTGGCCGTAGAGCGTGTCCGTCCCGGGGTTGCCCTCGACGTAGTCCGCGCCGTCGCCGGCAAGAACGGTGTCGTTCTCCAGGCCGCCGTAGACATGGTCAGCCGCGTCGCCGCCGAAGATGATGTCATCGCCCCCGAGCGACGAGTCGGTGCTGCTGAGATCGAAGACAGGTCCCGCACTGCTACGGGAGTCACCGTTGTCACCGATCAGCGTGTCCTGTCCGGTGTCGCCGAAGATCACGTCGCCGGTGTCCGGGCGGTTGCCGCTCGTCGTCCCGCCGATGACGAGGTCGTCGTTCTCGCCACCGAACAGCACGTCGGCGCCGTCGTTGCCCTCGATGAGGTCGTTGTCGGCGTTGCCGTAGACGAAGTCGCCGCCGTCGTTGCCGTAGAGCAGGTCCGCCCCGCGGTAGCCCTGGACGACGTCACCGTTGCTGCCGCCGTAGATCGTGTCCACCGCGTTGCCACCGTAGAGATGGTCGGCGCCGCCCTCGCCACAGACGAGGTTCGTGCCATCGGTGGCGTAGACCCAGTCGGCACCGCCACCGGCTTGGATCGTGTCGGCCCCGACGCCGCCGGTGATGAGGTCGGCCGCGTCGTAGTCACTCGGGTCGTTGTCACCTGCAGGGTGGTTGTCCGCGTCGCGCGGGTGCTCCGCCGGTGGGTCGGACTCGTCCGGGCCGGGACTCACGCATGCGTCTGTCTCGTAGGGACTCACGTCGTCCGGCCGGAACTGGTCGTGGTCACCCCAGATCGCCGAAGGCCCGTTGCCGCCGAAGATCCGGTCGGAGCCGCCACCGCCGACGAGCGTCTTGCTGACGGTCGTCTTCTGGTTGGACTGCGGCGTGAACGTCCAGTGCGCAGTGCCCACCTGGTCCGGGAAGCCACCGACGTTCTCGTTCGGCTGCGTCGGGTCGGCGTTGATGTAGTCGTCGCCGCGGCCGCCGTAGACCGAGTCGGTCCCTTGACCACCGGAGAGGACGTCGTCGCCACCCATGCCGTAGATCAGGTCGTGCTGGCTTGCCGTGGAGTGACCGAAGACGACGTCGATCGCGGCCGAACCGAAGACCTTGTCGTTGCCCGTGTTGGTGTCGACCGTGTTGAGCGTGCGCGAGTCGCCGGTGCCTGGAGCGTCCGCCGAACCCGGGTTGTCCTGCACTGGAAGGTCGGCGTACTGCGAGTCGGTCAGTGGGACGTCACCCGTGTAGATGACGTCCGGCCCGCTACCGCCGTTGATCCGGTCACTGCCGTCGTTGCCGAAGATCTTGGTGCCGGCATCGACGAGCCGGTCATGCACGTTCTGGTACGACGCAACCCCGGCGAGCGGGCTGTCCTGGGCCACGGAGATCGTGTCGTTCTCCCCGCCGCCGTAGACGGTGTCACCGCCGATGCCGGCTTGGATCACGTCGGCACCGGGCGCGCCGACCCGTGGATCCACGAACCGCTGGAACACGACGGACTGGCTCGGGTCGATGACACCTGCGGGCACGGTGACCTGGGTCGCCTTGTCCGGGTCGAACGGGGGCTGCCGCCCCGTGTCCTGGTCCTTCTTCGGCATGACGCCGTAGGTCACGGCGTCGGTGACGTCACTCGACAGCTCGGGGGTGCTCAGCCAGCCGTCGCCGCCGATGAGGTCAGCGTCGTTGCCGACGGTGATGTGGTCCTTGCCACCGTCGCCGGCCACCCGGTCGAACGGGAACGCCGACGTGTCGGCGGCCTCCGGATGTGGCCGGTCACCGGTCGTGATCGTGTCGGCGCCGTCACCGCCGTCGACGTAGGACTTGCTGTCCGACACCTTGATGGTGTCGTCCGTGTCGCCGCCGAAGACATAGACCTTCGCGCCGAACGGCTTGTCCACCATGGTGTTGGTGTCGCTTTCCGGCTGGGCCGGGTCCTGGAGCCCCTTGCCGGGCTGGAACAGCACGTTGAGCTTGCCGCCGTAGCCACGGGCGTCGAGGACGATCGACTGGACGTCAGCCGGGAAGACCTGTTCGAAGCCGAGCGCCTTGACCATGAAGGTGCCGTCACCGTCCTGCTGGTGCACGACCCACGTCTCGTCGCTGTCCTTGCCGTCCTTGTGGGCCCACCACGCGCTGTCGCCGCGCGGGTCGTTGCCAAGCTTTCCGGCGAACAGGTAGAGCACCTTGCCGGGTGTCTCGGCCGCCAGCTTGGGCGGATCGGGCTCGCAGTCGGGCGAGATGGAGAAGTCGAGCAGCTTGATGTTCACCAACGTGAAGTCGAACGACACGTCGAACGGTGAGAACCCGATCGTGATGTAGACCTTGATGAAGATCGAGAGCTCTCCCCCGACGTTGAACAGGCAGATCGGGTTGCTGAGAGCGGCCGCCAGGAACTCCTCGAAGCGGAACTTTCCGTCGTTGTTGGGATCGCGCCAGGTGAAGTTGACGGTCAGCGCGATGCCGCCTTCGACACCTGCCTTGAGGAAGACGACGTTGATCTCGGCACCTGCTGCGAGCTCACCGTGGAAGCTCACGACCGGGATCGGCGCGCCGTTGTCGTCGTTGGTGAAGAAGAACAGGCTGTTGAGGATCTGCGCCGGTTGCCCGGTCTCGACAGCGCGTCGGTTGCCATAGGTGTCGAAGCCGGCCTTGACGTGCAGGGTCACGTCGGCGCTGCCGGAGATGACGACCATGACAGGCGGTGGCGCGTAGACCGGACCGAACGACTGGCTGAAGGAGAAGCCGAACTTCAGCTCGCCGGAGTCGAACGTCGCCAAGGTGGCGTCGCCGCCGACGAACAGCTTGAGCAGCTGCTTCGGGTCCTCGAGCGCCGGGAACGCGACACCGATGTCGTCGTCGCCCAGCTTGGGGTCGTCGCCGGAGTGGTCGAACTTGCCATTGAGAGCGGTGATGACGTCGGTGAGCGCACCGGGGCTGCCCGACGTGTCGTTGCCCGAGTAGACCGGGCCGATCAGCGAGTCGGCAGCCTCCGGAGTGTCCTCCGTGGTCTCCGCCTTGGCCTCGACGATCTTGAACGAGCCGAGCGTGAACTTGCCGTCGTGCACCGACTGCAGCAGCTTGGACAGCTTCGAGACGGCCTTGAGGATGTCGATGACCTCTTGGACCGAGGTCGAGCCGTCGCCGAAGGACTCGGCGAGCGTCACGAGGGTGACGTCGTCACCACCGACGAGGTGGCTGAGGTCGCTGAGCACCGGAATCGGTGCCGTGATGGTGTCGATGATCGGCTGGATCGGCTTCATCGTGTTGACGACGTCCTGCACGATCGGATAGATCGTCGAGCCCAGGAACGAGCCCGGGTCGATCTCGATCTTGTCGAACTCCAATGCCTCGACGTGGAACTTGCTCAGGTCGAGCGGGTTCGCATCGTCGTCCCAGTGCGCCTTGAAGACGAAGTCGGCGCCTAGTCCTGGCAATGACGGATCGATGTCCGTGCTGATGTCCTCGTTGATGTCGAAGCCACCGGAGATGCCCGCGTTGAAAACCTTCGACGGGTCGGCGGTGAGCACCTGACCGATCGGCAGCTGCCCGTTGCTGCAGGAGGCCGGGCACTTCAGGCCCACGTCGAACACCGCGTGGAAGATCGGCGCCGCAGCGTCGCCGCCGCCGTGCTTCTTCAGCTGGACGTGCAGGAAGGAAAGGTTGGCTTCCATGTCCGGCACCGAGATGGCAGCACCGACGCGCAGGTGGTTGCCGGCGCCGGCAGTGGTCTCGAGCAGGACGCCCTTGGCCTTGTCGAGGGTGACGGTGAGGTCGAGCTTCCACCCGAGCGTGGCGCGGACGTCGTTGTGGACCTCACCGGTCGGGTCCTTGAGGGCGTGCAGCGACAGTCCGGGCAGACCAAGGTCGAGTGGCAACGAGGCCGTCAGGCATTCCTTCGCATCGCCGCTCGGCGTGCCGTCGGCGGTCTTGCAGCCCTCGGCCTTTCCGATGTTGTCGCCCTTGCCGTACTGCACGTGCACGGTCAGCGACTGGATGGTCTCGGACCCGTCCTGCGGGTCGCATGGACCGCTGAACTTGGGGTCACTCGCAGCGCCCGGGCTGGCGGGGCCGGCGGCTCCGCCTTGCCCGCTGTCGACAACCTGGTTGCTGCTGCCGCCGTTGACGTGAGCGACAAGCTGCCATCCACCGGAATTGATCTTGCGGTAGACGTCATAGCCGGTGACGTGGGCGCTCGGTGCTGCCGGCGTCCAGCTGACGGTGTTGGTCGCCTTGTTGCTCGCGGGCGCGCCGAGAACAGAGCGGTTCTGGACACTGCCGGACGTGCCTGCTCTGGTCAGAGCCCCGCCCTGAACGGTGCCGACGACGGTGTAGGCGTAGCCGGCGCGGGTCTCGCCGGACTCGTTCGGGTCGTGCACGCTGACGTTGACGTTGCTCGGCGGACCGATCGTCATGGCGCAGACACCGTCGACGGACGGCGCGCTGGTCTGAAGCCCGGCACCGGCGTCGTTCAGAGCCTGCTTGACGACGTTCTGCACGTCGCTGAACTTGGCCGGCGGCGTGGTGAACTTCGACGGGTCGAACGAGCCCGAAAGCGCCGACCGGAGCGAGCCGAGGAAGTCGGCACCGGCCTGCAGGTCCTTGCCGACGAGCGGCAGCTTGCCGTTTGCCGTCGCGACCCCGAGGCCGTCCGTCGCCTGGTCGATGAACGTGAGCAGACCCTGGCCCAGCGGGGCGGGGTTGAACTTGGCGGCGTTGAGCGCTGCGGCGAGGTTGGGCAGGTCGTTCTCGCGCGTGCCGTTGAGCGGGTCGATCGCGTGCGCGAAGTCGGTGTCGGACCTCGGCAGCGCGACGGTCAGCGTGTCCGTGCCGCCGGTGAAGTGCAACGGCAGCGAGGCGCAGAGCGCGAGGTCGGAACCAGTGACACCGCTGCAGGTCTGGGCGTCACCGGTGTTGAACGACGTCGGTGCGAGGCCCGTCGACCAGTCGGTCAGTTTCTGGTCGGCACCGGTCTTGCTCAGCGTCGCGCCAAGGTCGGCCTTGAGGTCGGTGTGCTCGGCGGCACCACCGTCGCCGATGGTGACGGCGATCGGGCCGACCGCAGAGGTGAAGCCCTTGCCGCTGGCGCTGTCCACGAGGACCCGGCCGAGGCGGGACGAGGTGCCGCCGTCGATCCGCAGCGTGCCGACCGGATCGGCTACCCCGGCGCTGTCGAGCGGGATGTTGAGGACGAGGTGGTCGACGCCGGAGTAGTTGACCGGTACGACACCGGTCGCCGCGGCGTCACCAGCGAGCACCGCCTGGGGGTTGCGCAGGTCCAGGCCGAGCTGAGACTGCGTCGTGAACTTCCGCTTCCAGTCGACGGTGAGCGTCATGACCTTGCTCGCCGAGTCGACGGTGAATCCGACAGTCGAACCGGTGCCGAGCCGCCCGACGAGCTGGGTGAGCAGCGCATGCATGTCGGTGGGCGCGGACGCCGTGAACGCGGCAAGGCTGTGCTGCAGGCCGTCGCCGAGCGCGAACGGTGTGCCCTTTGCCGGTGGCGAGGTCGGGACGGAGGTCAGCCACACCTTGCTGCTGCTGGGGATGTTGGCGATGACATAGCTGTTGCTGCCGATCACGACCGGACGGGCGAAGTCGCTCGCCTGGAAGCTGTAGGCGCTGGTGCTGAGCTCGAGGAACGCCCCGGGCGTCGCGGCATTGCCGTCCTTGTCGACGGTGCGATACGTCGCGTTCGGGTCGGCGACCGTGTCGGTGCCGGACATGAAGCTGCCGAGCGACTGGCCGAGCAGTGGGAGCGGCTTGTCGACGCCACCGCCGCCCACCGGAGAGTGGAGGGTGGAGTCGACGGCACCGAGGTCGGCGAGCAGGACACTGAACAGTGCGGCGGGAGTTCCCGGCTTGACGTCGAGCACCTTGAGCTTCGCGAGGTCGCCGGCCGGGTCGTCGGGAGCGGGCGGCGCGGTGCCGTCCACCGGTGCGGACACAGTGGCGTGGCCCGGGCTTGCGCCGAAGAAGCCGTCATCGTCGACGACGGCGAAGTGCAGGTCGCCGAACGCGCGCGCCTCGGTGCTGCCGGTGAGCAGGTCAGAGGCGTGGTCCCGCGCTGCCGCGAAAACGTCGCTGAGCGCCATGTCGGCGGTGCTGCTGCTCGGTGGCGTCGAGACCGAGATCGTCTGCAAGGTGCCCGGAGATCCGGACGCAACGCACTTGTCGTCGTAACCGCTGGTCGGGCACACCGTGAGGTCGCCCGTGATGTGCACCGGCACGTAGCCGACCGGTGCGGTGATGTCGACGGGCGTCGTCATCACCGAGGTCGCCTCGAGGAGAGGAGTCGACGAGCCGGTCACGAAACGGAAGCGGTCGGAGCGCAGCGGCCACTCCTGCACGACATAGCTGAGGCCGTTGCCGCCGTTGGACGTCGCGGTGAACGGGCAGGCCTGCCCGGCGCCGGCTGCGACGCAGTCGCCACCGGTCGCGGACTTCTCGAGGTCGAGCACGAGCGGAAGCTCGATGTCATAGCCCGGAGTGATCGTTGCCTGCGGCCGGGACGCGTTGGCACCGCTGATGCCGGACGTGCCGGCAAGGCTGTCGGCGAGCTGGACGAGGCCGGTTTGCGGGTCGCCGCCGGCGATCACGTAGCCGAGCGCGCCGGCGGGTGTCCCGCCTTTCCAGGCACTCGGGCCGGTGGCACCGATCGCGTCACCGTCGAGGGTGAACGTCAGCTTGTCGACCGACGTCACGACACCGTCGGTCTCCGTCGTGACGGGGACGATGTTCTTGATGACGCCACTGCTCGCGCCGACGGTCACCTGACGTCCGCGCAGACCGCGCAGGTAGTCGCTCAAGTGCGGAACGTCGAGCCACTGCGCGTCGGGTGCCGAGTCGACGATGGTCGTGTCCGTGTAGGTGACGCTGTCGGGCCCGCCGGTGAGCACGTTGGCCACCGGGTCGGCGGCCTGGTCGGACGGGTCGCGGTGCACGTGCACGGTGAACGGCAGCGTCGGGCTGTCCGTGCCCGCGCCCTCGAACGACGCGTCCGGCACCGTCACTTCGTAGACGTCCGTGCCGTGTGGACCTGTCGTGCCCTCGAGGCTCGCGAACATCTGCTGGATCGAGGCGAACAGCGGCTGACCCGGCTTGTTGGGGTCGGTGCCCGGCGCGATGTTGTCCAGCAGGAACTGGTCGAGCGCCTCCGATGCCGGGACCAGGTCGGCGACGGTGCCGTGCAGGAACGGCAGGTCTACCTGGATCCGCCCGTTGGGGTGCTCCGACTGCTGGATCTCCCGCAGCGTCGCCGCGAGCTGGGCAACGCCCTGTGCGAGGTCGTACGTCGACAACCGCTCGAAAGCCTGAACCGAGTCGAGAGCATCGTCGGCGTACGACGCGGTCGCGGCAGGTGTGATGCCCCAGTCGGAGTCGGACAGCCCCACGGTGACCTCGACGCCGGGCAGCCCGGCGATGACACTCGCGTCCCTCGGCTTGATGACGAGGTTGGCCGCGAGGGTGCCGCCGCCCGGGTTGGCGATGTCGACAGTCGCGAGTCCGGACGACGCGCCGTCGGCACCGAGCTCGCCCTGCGCGCCCAGGTCGAGCTTGCCGTCGTTGTTCGGGTCGCTGATCGCCGAGCCGACGTGCACGGTGTCGGCGTAGGTGCTGCTCGGGTCGAGCTGCACGCCGAGGATGCCGATCGCGGCATCGGTGTCGTCGATGTTGTGCGGAGCCGTGGTGATGCCGAACCCGAGGTCGGTTCCGTTGGCTTCGAGCCACGCGGCGTCGGTGTCCTTGTCCCAGGC
>JAVEEE010000181.1 GCA_030840615.1 Frankiaceae bacterium
AGTCGCTGTCCCCGGCTCCACTGGTTGCGTTCTACCTCGACGTCTCACCCGATGTGGCCTATGCACGCAAACCGGAGGAGTACGACGTCGAAGAGCTGGCGGCCCATGCGGCGCTCTACCGCCGCGAAGCGGCGAGGCTCGGTGTGACTCCCGTTGACGCGAGCCGCTCGCGCGAGGAGGTTGCCGCGGAGCTCGCCCGCACGGTCTGGTCACTGCTCAGCTGAGCCGGCGCCCCGTGAGCCGTGACCCGGCGGTGCGGGCGAGCGCTCGCACTCGTCGCAGCGACGGCCCCGGGTCGGTCGCCGACCAGGTCGTGTGCGCGGCGAAGGGTGCAGACGCGATCACGCGCCCGACATCCAGCACGATGCCGTGACGGCGTTCTGCCCGAGCCCGGCGCAGGTCCTCTTCGAACGCGTGAAAGCGGACGCCGGCTCGGCCGCGTCGGATGTCGTCAGTCGCCCGTCCCAGGGCGTCGTCGACCCACACGACCGGCAGGTCCGCACCGGACCGGACGGCCAGCGCCAGCGAGCCGTAGAAACGCCCGTTGAGGTCGATGACCTGCGGGTGACCGCCGGCCGGCGACAGCATCTGCACGTTGGCCAGACCGTGCCAGCCGAGCGAGACCAGCATCCGGCGAACGCGCTCGACCAGCTCCTCGTCCACTGTCACCGTTCGCGCCCGGACGCTCGTACGGCGCAGCGACAGCCGGCTGCTCGTCTGTTGTGTCACCGCGAGGATTCGGCCGGCCCGGTCGAGCACCATGCTGATCGCAGAGAGCTGCCCGTCGATGCATTCCTGCAGCAACGGTTCACCGCCTTGCGCGCGCATCGCGGCCGCTGCGACCGCTGCACTGTGAGCGTCCGCGCAGTCGACCGCTTCGAGATGCCGGTCGGCGCCGACCGATTCCGGTTGCCAGTGCAGCCGTGCCTTGACGACGACGGCTCCGACTACCGCGGCGAGTGCGGCGTCGTCGGCGACAACGGTGTCGGGGGCGCCGAGATCCGCGGCCCGAGCGGCGCGTACGAGCTCGAGCTTGTCGACGGCGCGAACCACCACCTCGTGAGTCGGGTAGGGCAGGACGGCGGAGAGCCGGGCGCGTCCCCACGACAGTGCCAGGAGGTCCGCGTCGTCACCGGGCAGCACGACGTCGTAGCCGACGTCGTCGATGGCGGTCGCCACTGCGCTGAGGTAGGCGTCGATGCCCGCTTCGACCGGTGGCACGTCGTGGCGGTGCCGGGCGTGTCGCGACGAGGCCTCGCTACGCAGTGAGCCGGCCGGTGCAGCGACGCCGACCTCATAGCCGCCGCGCGCCAGCGACCGGACGGCTGCGAGGACATGTGGCGTCTCGCCGTCGGAGACCACGAGTGCTCGGGAGGACGTCACGCCGGGGCATCCGACGCCGAACGCCCGGCAGCGCGCCGCTCTCGCCGCCGCAACGTCGCGGCGAGCGCCGGCGCGGCGACGCGCGCCGCGCCGTGCAGCGGAACGAGTGCCGTCGTCAGCATTCGGCTGTTGGGATAGAGCATCTCGTACATCGACCCCGGAGCAGCGCACGAGTCGATGCGCTGCAGCCGGGCGTCGTGATGGAACTCCTCGACCATCTCCAGCTCGAGCAGGACACCGGGGGAGTACGTCGCGTAGTCCTCGTCGTAGGCGATCTTGAAGTGGAACACGGTGTCGCCGGCGAGCAGGTTGCACTGTGCGGCCACTGGCGTTCCTGCGGCCTCGAGGAACCACATCTGCAGCTGCCCGGCCTTCGCGAAGCGCTCGACCATCACCCGGAAGAACGCGGTGTCGTCCGGATGGCATCCCATGGCGGTGCCGGCGGCCCCCTTCCAGCCCTCCCGTTCCAGTGTCAGGAACAGCTCGACGGACATGTTGATCGCCCGCTCTTCTTGCGCCCAGTCGAAACGTTGCAACGTTCCCTGCAGATGTTCGTCGAGATGCCGCCGCTGCCGCCGCAGGTTCTTGCGGTGCTTGCTGCTCATGCTGATGTCGAAGTAGTCCGGCTCCGGGCGACGCTCGATGATCGGGCGGGCGTGCCTGCCGTACGTCGTCACCGTGAGTCGTTCGTCGTGAGCCGCCGGCTCCAACGAACCCAGCCCAGGCGCCTCCAACGGCAGCAGCTCGAGGGCAAGCAGGTCGCAGTCGACCTCGTGGCGCAGGTGATGCAAGACCGCCGTCCACGCTTCGCGGGCGTCGACGTTCGTGACCAAGGGTGTGCCGAGATAGCAGTAGGGGTGCTGCCATGTCGCGATGGTCGTCATGGGCACCCGGCGGTAACGGCCCCGTCGTACGACCGGGAGTGCGAAGACGAGCTCGTCGCCCGCCGACGCGTGCAGCAGCGCCGCATCTTCGCCATCCTTCAACGCCAGCGCCGCGGGCAACGTGAAGTCGGGATGGGAGAACGCGTTGGGTTCGGCCGCGGTCAGGGCGAGCTGCCGCCACCGGGCGACGAGCCGGTCGTCGGCATCACGTAGCCGAGTGACGCCGATCCGCATGCTACGAGTATCCGGGACTCAGGCGAGCTGCTCGACGGCAGCGGCGAGCGCGGCAAGGTCGACCGGGTAGGGATGCGACACGAGCCAGGCGGGCGCACCCGCCAGCGCGGCGTCCAGCAATGCCGGCTCGCGCGCCAGCGCCTCGACGATCGCCGGCGTCGGCG
>JAVEEE010000206.1 GCA_030840615.1 Frankiaceae bacterium
GAGCGGGGTGTGCGTCTTGATGAAACGTCGGTGCTGCTGCGCGTCGAGTCGCGCCAGCACGTCGTCGAGCGGGGCCAGCAGCATGTCGAGCCATGGCGACAGGATCGAGATCGGCGCAGGGAGCTCCACGCTGTCGAAGACGAGCAACGCGCACAGCCGCTGCATCCATGTCGTCCCGCACTTGGGCGGCGTGCTGACGACGATGTCGCCAGGCCGAAACGTGAAGCCCTCCCACCGAATGCTGTCGGCCACGACCGACCGGTACCGCTTGAGCTCACTCATGTCCACCCCTCGAGCCCACGTCCACCGTCGAGCGGCACCACTATGGCCCGATGTCGGCTCGCTCCGCCACCAGTCTCCGCTGCTCGTGGCTGTCGCCGAGCAGCAGCCTGGTCGCGGTCGCCCGTTTGAAGTAGAGATGCGCGTCGTGCTCCCAGGTGAACCCGATGCCGCCGTGCAGCTGGATCGTGTCGGCCGCGATCCGGTAGGCCGCGTCACCGCAGACCGACAGCGCGAGTGGCGCGACCACAGGGACCTCGTCGGGCGCCGACGCGGCTGCCCACGCCGCGTAGTAGGCCGTCGAGGCAGCCGACTCGAGGAGGACGACGAGATCGGCGGCACGATGCTGCAGCGCCTGGAACGAGCCGATCGGGCGGTCGAACTGCACCCGCGTCTTCAGGTGGTCGACGGTCGTCTCGAGACACCAGCGAGCCACACCGACCGCCTCGACGGACAACGCGATCCGCAACAGGTCGACGGCGTGCGCTGCCGCCGGCCCGTCGCCGACACGAGCCGCCGATGTCGAGGCCAGCCGCACGGTGGCCTGTCGCCGCGTCGGGTCCAACGTGGGTCGCGGCTGGACCACCACCCCGGCCACGGAGGTGTGCACCAGCCACAAGCCGCCCGGCGATGCGAGGAGTACGACGTCTGCGAGCGCACCGTCGACGACGTGCCGCAGCTCTCCGGTCAGCGCGCCACCGGACACCTCGACCTCGCCGACCGCGATGGTCGCGACCGCCTCACCTACCGCTATCCGGCCGAGCACGTCCGACCGGCCCGCGCCGCCCTCGAGCCGGCTCGATGCCCGCTCGAGAGCGACCGCGGCGACCGCCGAAGGAAGCAGCGGCACCGGCAGCAGCGACCGGCCGGCTTCCTCGAGCGCGACCGCGAGGTCGACGAAGGAGCCACCTGTGCCGCCGGCATCTTCCGACACCGCCAGCCCGGCCAACCCCAGGTCACCGGCGACGAGCTTCCACAGTGCAGGGTCGTGTCCGGTCGGGCCTGCGACGGCAGCCCGCACGTGTGCACTGGTCGACCGGTCGGTCGCCAGGTCACGCACCGCACGACGCAACTCGTGCTGCTCGTCGGTGAAGGAGAAGTCCATCGGGCGGGAGCCTAATCCGCCCGGACGACCCAAACCTGACGACCCGTCAGAAACCGCGATACAGTGCCGCCGTGGACTTCGACTTCTCCCCGGAGCAGCGCGCTTTCCTCGCCGAGGTCGAGGCCTTTCTCGACGAGCACGCCACCGTTCCCGACGTCGCCGACCAGACCCGCGAAAACATGGCGCAGATCGTCGACACCCCGCAACGCCGGGCGTTCATGAAGAAGCTCGCGGACCGTGGCTGGCTGGGCATCACCTGGCCCAAGGAATGGGGCGGCAAGGAGAGCGACGGGGTCTACGAGTACCTCCTCAACGAAGCTCTCGCCGGGCGCGGTGCCCCGCAGATCGGCAAGGGCGTCGGCATCATCGGCAAGACGGTGCTGCGGCACGGCAGCGACAAGCTCAAGCAGGAGTTCCTGCCGAAGATCCTCAACGCCGAGGTCGAGTTCGCCGTCGGCTACAGCGAACCCGACGCGGGCAGCGACGCCGCCTCGATGCGCCTCAAGGCCGACCGCGACGAGGAGAACAGGGGTTGGCGGCTCAACGGCCAGAAGATCTGGACGACGTCGGCGCACTTCGCCGACTGGTACTGGGTGGGCGCGCGCACCCACCCAGAGCTGCCCAAGCACCAGGGCATCACGCTGTTCCTCGTCCCCATGGACCACCCCGGTCTCACGATCAAAGAGATCTGGACGATGGGTGACGAGCGCACCAACGAGGTCTTCTTCGACGACGTCTTCGTCTCCGACGACTACGTCGTGGGCGAGCTCGGCCGCGGCTTCCAATACATCTCCGAGGCCCTCGACCTCGAGCGCTTCACGATGTTCACCTACTCGCCCATCAAGGCGCGCCTCGACCTGCTCGTCGACCACGTCAAGACGGCGAGCCGCGACGGCGAGGCACTGCGTGACGATCCCGTTGTCCGGGCCCGCATCGCGCGGCTTGCGACGGACGCCGAAGTCGCCCGTTGCCTGGGGCTGCGGTTCGTCGCCAAGTCGCTCAAGGGTGGCGCGGCTCCGACCGCGGAGGCCAGCGCCTACAAGCTGTTCGCGACCGAGTTCTCGAAGCGGCTGGCCAACGCGTCGATGGATCTCGCCGGACCCGGCACCCAGCTGCGCGTCGGCACCGAGGACGCGCCGATGAAAGGCCGGGCGGAGTCGACCTACCGATACACGGTGCTCGACACGATCGGTGGCGGGACGTCCGAGGTGCAGAAGAACATCCTCGCGCGACGCAAGCTCGGCCTTCCCAAGAACTTCTGATGGCTGTGACCTCGTGAGCGGCCTGCTCGACGGCGTGACGGTGCTCGACCTCGCCAGCGTCGGACCGGCAGCGCGCGCCTCCGGCTGGCTCGCCGACTACGGCGCAGACGTCGTGAAGATCGGCGCGGTGGCGAGCCGAGGCGACGCGCAGCTGACGCCGCCGCCGCACGCCTACAGCGGCGGTCGCGGCACCCGTCGCATCCGCCTCGACCTCAAGAGCGACGCCGGCCGGGACGTGTTCCTGCGGTTGGCCGAGACAGCCGACGTCGTCATCGAGAGCTTCCGCCCCGGCGTCGTCGCCCGGCTCGGCATCGGTTACGACGACGTGAAGAGCCGCAACCCGCGCATCGTCTACTGCTCCACAACCGGCTACGGGCAGGACGGCTCGCGAGCGCAGTGGGCTGGGCACGACCTCAACTACCTGGCGGTCGGCGGCTACCTCGCCAACACCGAACGCGGTCCCGACGGCAAGCCGCCGGTGCCCGGCGCCACGGTGGCAGACAGCGCCGCCGGCGGCATGCAGGCAGTTGTCGCGATCCTGGCCGCGTTGGTCGCTCGTGGCACGACCGGCGAAGGCGGCTACCTCGACGTCTCGGTCGCCGACGGGGTGCTGGCGTTGATGGCGCTGCAGATCGACGACTATCTCGTCACCGGCGCGGCTCCGGCCGCGGGCACCGCGCCGCTGCGCGGCCGCTTCGCCTGCTATGACACCTACGCCACCTCTGACGGCAGATGGCTCGCGGTCGCAGCCATCGAGTCGCGGTTCTGGGCCAACCTCTGCCGCGCTGTCGGTGTCGAGGACCTCGTCGACAAGCAATACGACAACGACGCGCAGCACGACGTTCGAGCCCGGCTCGCACAGGCGTTCGCGCAGCGGACGCGCGACGCGTGGACCGAGTTGCTCGCTGGTGCCGACACCTGCGTCACGCCCGTCCTCGAGGTCGCCGAGGTCGCCGTCGACGAGGGCTTTTCGGCGCGTGCTGCGGTGACGACGGCCGAGCATCCGACGTCCGGAAGGCTGCAACAGCTCGCACCGTTGTTTGCCGGTGCCGAACGCAGACCGGCGTACTCGCTGCCCGATCAGACCGGCACAGACACCAAAACCCTGCTCGCCGAGCACGGCTTCCGCCCCGAGGAGATCGCTGCCTTGCACGACGCAGGAGTCATCGGATGACGCAGACCGCTGACCTGCCCGCCGACATCGCCGGCCTCATCGACCAGGTGCAGTACGAGGAGGCGGGCGAGTTCCCGGTCGAACGCGGCTACATCTGGACGTCGTGCGCGTCCGTGGAGAACGGCAACCCCTTGTTCTGGAACGACGAGGTCGCGGCGGAGCTCACCGGCGGGCCGATCGCCCCGCCCTCGATGATCTCGACGTGGTTCCGCCCACACTTCTGGGCTCCCGACCGCGTCGAGCAGAAGCAGCCGTTACAAGTGCACTTCGACATGAAGAAGCGCTTCGACCTCCCGGAAGCCGTCATGACCGACAACACGATCGTCTTCCACGAGCCGGTACGTCCCGGCGACGTCCTGACGACGTGTCAGCGGCTGCGATCGGTGAGCCCGGAGAAGACCACGAAGCTCGGCACCGGTCGCTTCTGGGTCATCGACGTCGAGTACCGCAACGACCGAGGCGACCTCGTCGGCGTCGAGTCGTGGACGGGCTTCGGGTATCGCCGTGACGTTGCTCGCTCCGCTCACAACGCCACCGGCGGACAGGAATGACAACCCTCATCGTTGGCCCGACCATCGACCAGGTTCACGTTGGTCTGCGACTGCCCGTCCTCACCTATGACGTCTCCGCGACCACTGTCGTGCTTGGCGCGCTGGCCACCCGCGACTGGCGGCCGCAGCACCACGACTACCACTTCGCCACCGAGCGCAACGGTGTGCGCGACATCTTCATCAACGCGCCCAACCAGGCTGCATGGTTCGAGCGCTACCTCACGGACTGGACCGGCGCGCGCGGCCGGCTCGGCCGGCTCGGCTTCCGCATGAAGGACTCCGTCTTCCCCGGCGACACCATGACGATGACCGGCACCGTCACCTCGACGTCCGTCGACGACAACGGCTGCGGCTGGGCGGATGTCGACGTCGTGCTGCGCGTCGGTGACCGGGTCTGCACGACCTGTGCGGCGAGGGTCGCGCTGCCGACCAGCAACGACGACAATCCCTGGTCACGCCAGGGCGAGCAGTGGAAGCCCTGAGGAGATCGCCGTGGACATGGACTTCACCTCCGAGCAGGAGCTGCTGCGCGAGTCCGTTCGCCGGACCTGCGAACGACACTCCGGGCCCGACGTCGTCCGTAAGCTGGAAAACGACGCGACCGGCTACTCCCCGGCACTGTGGGCCGCACTGGGCGAGCTCGGGCTGCTCGGCCTGACCGTGCCGGAGAAGCTGGGTGGCAGCGGCATGACACTGCTCGACGCCGCCATCGTCTACGAAGAGCTCGGCCGCGCGCTCGTGCCGAGCCCGCATTTCGTCAGCTGCACCCTCGCTGCCGGCGCCATCGGTCGGCTCGGCAGCACAGAGCAACGCGACGAGTGGCTGCCGCGGATCGCGGCCGGTGAGGCGATCGTCTCGGTCGCCTGGCTGGAGCCGGACGGCGGCTTCACGCCTCGCGGTGTGACCGCCACCGCGCGTTCGGACGGCGACGGCTTCCGGCTCACCGGCGTGAAGCGGCACGTACCGTTCGCGCGCGCCGCCCATGCCCTCCTCGTGCTCGCCCGCACCGACGCGGGCGTCGTAGTCCTGCTGGTCGATCCGGCTGCCGACGGCGTGAGCCTCGAGCAACAGCAGACCGTGTCCGGGGACACCCAGTACCGGGTGTCGTTCGATGACGTCTTCGTCCCGATCGAGGCGGTGGTCGGCGAGCCCGGCGACGCAGCGTGGGCGGCCTGGCACGAGACGATGCTTGACGCCGCGATCCTGCTGGGTGCGCAAGCTGTCGGGGGCGCGCGAGCGGCGCTCGACCTCGCGGTCGACTACGCAAAGACCCGCCAGCAGTTCGACAAGCCGCTGGGGGCGTTTCAGGCGATCGCCCACTACCTCGCCGACGCCGTCACCGCGGTCGACGGCGCGCAGACGCTGGTGTGGGAGGCGGCCTGGGCGCGCAGCGAGGGCGAGCCGGTAGACCGGCTCGCGCCGATGGCCAAGCTCTACGCCGGTCAGACGTTCCGTGACGTGACCGCGATGGCGGTGCAGGTCTTCGGCGGGGTCGGTTTCACGGTCGACTTCGACATCCAGCTCTACTTCCGCCGGGCCAAGTCGTTGCAGCTCAACTGGTGGGACGACCGCCACCTCGAGGAGCTCATCGCCTCCGCCGTCCTTGCATAGTCGAGGCACCCTGCGTAGCTGAAGGAGTTGCCATGCGCACTACCCGATGGACAGTGTCGGTCAGCATCGCCGTCGCCGTCGCCGGGCTGACGGCCGGCGCCGTGCTCGCCGCCGTACCGAGCCACGCCCGCACCGACCAGCGGGTCGACCGTCAAGCCGCCGTGTGGACGAGGACGGCGGCCGCGGGGACGGCCCGATGGCAGCCGGTGAACTGGCAGGACCTCGGCAGCGGGTCTACGGGGGTGTCCGGCCCGCTGGGGCTGACGTTGTCCGCCGACGGCGCGATCAGCCTTTCCTTCAACGCGTCGTTCGTCGGCGGGCCGGTCGAGGTGCGGGCCATGGACAGCGGACATCGCATGTTGTCGGGAGTCGCGCGGTTCGCGCCGACACCGAACGGTCGTGCGTTCAGCTTCACCTTCGTCCGCAACGGCGGGCATCCGGTCTGCGGTCGGCACGTCAACGTCCAGTGGCGACTGGCCACGGCGGCAGCAGCGTCCCTCACCCACGCCGATGCGGTTGTCACCTACAAGCGCGACACCACGGACCACGGTCAAGTCGGTTGTCTCTGAGCCTCCCGCCTAGGTGCCGGCGAGCCGTTCGACCACCGGCGCGAAGTCAGCCATGACGTCGGCGTTGACGATCCAGTAGCTGAAGCCCCAGCGCTCCCGCCGCTCTTGCAGCGACTCGCAGATCTCGTCCACCGTGCCGACGAGCACGATCGGGATCTGCAACGCGACGTCCGGATCCACGCCGAACATGCCCGCAATCCCATCGGCAAC
>JAVEEE010000254.1 GCA_030840615.1 Frankiaceae bacterium
CTCGACAACCCCTTGCACTCCCAGCGCCGCAAGCTGGTGAGCCGGCGCTTCACTCCCCGTGCAGTCGCGTCGCGCGAGGAGCGGGTGCGCGAGGTCGTCGTCGACCTCATCACGACGGCGCTGTCGAAGGGCGAGGTGGACGTCGTCGCCGACCTCGCGGCACCGTTGCCCGCGCGGATGATCGGGTGGCTGCTGGGCTTTCCCGATGATGCATGGCCGCAGCTGCGCGACTGGTCCGAGCGCACGATCATGTTGGGCGGCGGCCCGCGCTACATGAACGACGACGGCATCGCTGCGTATGTCGAGTTCACCTCGGCGGCGACGGAGCTGTTCGAGGCGAAGAAGCAATGTCCCGCCGACGACACGATGACCACGTGGACGACGGCGGAGATCGACGGCGTGCCACTCGGCAAGCGCGAGGTGTTGAGTGACTGCCTGCTGCTGCTCGACGGCGGTGCGGAGACGACCCGCACGGTCATCGCGAGGTCGATCCTCGAGCTGGCGGCGCGACCCGACCAGTGGCAGCTGCTCAAGGACGGCACCGACGCCGGCGTCGCCACCGAAGAGTTCATTCGCTGGGTGTCACCGATCCACAACATGTGCCGCGTCGCACGCAGCGGCTACGAGCTCGGTGGCGTCACGATCCGCGCCGGCCAGCAGGTCGTGCTCATGTATCCCTCGGCCAACCGCGACGCGGCCCACTTCACCGACCCAGAGCGGTTCGACGTCACCCGCCGGCCCAACGACCACATCGCGTTCGGTCTCGGCACGCACTTCTGCCTCGGCGCTGGGCTGGCGCGGCTCGAGATCCGCGTCTTCTTCGAGGAGTTCGTACGCCGGGTCGCTCGCGTCGAGCTCGTCGGTGAGCCGATGGAGATGCCGAACGCGTTCGTCTACGGCCTGCGTTCGGCCCCGGTTCGGCTCGTCCGGGCCTGACGGGGAGTTGTTTCCCAGGGGGGCTTGACTATCGACGATCGATATATCAGTCTTCGAGTGTGAGAGCAAAGCCGCTGCCCGGAGCCAGCCTCTACCTGGTCCTCGCCCTGCTCGACGGGGAGCAGCACGGCTACGCCCTGATGGGTCGGGTCGCTGAGCTCTCCGACGGCGCCTGGCGCATGGGGCCCGGCACGCTCTACGGCACCCTCAACCGGCTGGTGGCCGACGGGCTCATCGAGGAGACCCGGATCGACCGGGACGAGTCGGAGCGCCGTCGCTACTACGCACTGACCTCCGCCGGCCAGGCGATGGCTGTCCAAGAGCTCCGCCGGCTGCAGACCCTTGTGCACCGCGTCGCCCGACACCTGCCGGCGACATGAGGCTCTACGGCGCCCTGCTGCACTGCTACCCCCGCGACTTCCGCCGGGAGTACGGCGAGGACATGACGCAGCTGCTGGCGCTGCAGCTGCGTGACGAGAACGCGGTCCGCGTCTGGGGCCGCACGTTCGTCGACCTCGCGCTCACCGTTCCGTCCCTTCGCCTGGAGGCCGTCATGTCCCGACGCAGCAGCTTGCCCGGCACCGCTGTCGTCTACGGCGCAGCCGCGGTCGCCTGCCTGGTGGCCACTGCCGTTTCCGGCACCGTCGGCATGGTCGGGGCCGCGGGCCTGCTTCTTGCGGTGCTGTTCAGCAGCCTGGCCGTCCTCGCGTGGCGGCGGGCTCGCACGCTCGGTGCGGGCAGCGAGGCCTCCCCGCACTGGTGGAAGTACCTGGCCGTAGGCGTCGCGGGCATCGCCTGCTGCGTGCTCGTGGCGAACGTCGCGGACCACGACCTGCCGGGCAACACCTGGTTCATCTGGATCAGCGTGTTGCTGACCAGCATGGTTCTCAGCGCCGTCGGACTGATCCTTGGCCTCTCCCTGGCTGTCGCCCGTCGACGGCCGGCCCGGTCCTAGCGCGAGCTCAACGACAACATGGAGGCATCTGATGAGCGCAGTTCGTGATCTTGGTCTGGTGGCAGCAGCCTGCCTCGCGGCGAGCGCACTGACGCTGTCGCCGGCATATGCGGCAGCGGGCGTTGCCGGCCAGTGGACAGCGACCGACGGCGACGGAAGCAACCTCTCCCTCTCGATTCACGGAGGTAGCGTGCGCTACGCAGTGCGGGAAGTGGACGATGCAGCGACCGTGTGCGGTGGCGCACCTGCGTCGGTCAATGGGGCGGGGAAGGCGGAAGGGGAACTGCTCGTCGTGCAGGCCACGCTGGCGTGCGCACCTGGCGGCAACGTCTTCCGGCAGCGGATCGAGATCACGTTCACGCACAGCGCCACCGACACGCTCACCGACAACGACGGCGTGGTCTGGACCCGGGCGAGCTAGCGGACGGTCCAGCCACCAGCCGGCGCAACCGATGGTCAGCGCCAGGCGAACACCGGCTGCTCGAGCTGATCCACACGCGTCACGCGGCCGTGCACGGCGAGCTCGCGGAACTGGTAGACGACGGCTGCGGTCGGAGCATGGATCAAGGTGCCGAGCATCGGCAGCTGGATGACCGGCGCATCCGACTCGGGGATGGACACGAAGCGCGGCTCGACGTCGAGCACGGCACCGGACACGACATGAGCGCTCGCCACCTCGGCGGGGTTAGGGGTCAGCACGGCGTCCGCGCCCGCCCAGACCACGACCGGGGTGATGACGTAGCCCGAACGCGTCGGGTAGTCGTCGAAGAGTCCGAGCACCGCATCCGGCCCGACAAGGAGGCCGAGCTCCTCGTGCAGCTCTCGCAGCGCCGCGTCGGCGTAGCTCTCGCCCGCGTCGAGCCGGCCACCCGGCAGCGCCCACTGCCCGGCATGCGCACGCAGCCGGGACGAGCGCTTCGTCAGCACGATGCCGGGCACGCCGTCGCTCTCCACGACCACCAGCGCGACCGCTGCCGCGCGACGTCCTTCGAGCGGGTGCACCACGCGCGGAAAGCCCGCGACCGCCGCCGCGAGCGTGTCCCGGTCGAACGTCGTCATCCCGTCACCGCATCGAGGGCGTCCTGCCAGGACGCACCGGCAGCGAGCAACGGCCGCAGCTTCATCACCCGACCGGGGGAGCGCATTCCCACGACGCCGCCGAGCCGGTCGCCCGCGCGGACGAGTGCGACCCACTTGGGCTCGTTCAGTGCGCCGATGACGACGCGGGTCTCGTCGGGGGGCGTCTGGGTGCCGAGCGACTGCAGCTTGGCGTCGTACTGGTCGGACCAGAAGTAGGGCACGGTCACGAACGGTTCCGGCTCGCCGGAGACGATGCTCCGGGCCACGATGTGCGGCTGCTCGGTCGCGTTGGTCCAGTGCTCGACCCGCACCGTGGGGGCGCCCGGCGCAGGCGACCAGCGGGCGACATCGCCGACCGCCCACACACCGGGTGCGGCGGCGAGCGTGGCGTCGCAGACCACGCCGTCGTCGAGTGTCAGCCCCGAGTCGTCGAGCCACGACGTCGTCGGCCGGACTCCGATCCCGACAACGACGACATCCGCGGGCGCGGTCGTCCCGTCGCTGAGCCGCACCGCGTCCTGGTCGACCGCGTCGACGCCGACACCGAGCCGGAACGTCACGCCGTGCTCCTCGTGCAACCGGCGTACGGCGGCACCGATCGCGGGATCGAGCACCCGCGCGAGCGGCTCCCGCAGCACGTCGACGACCGTCACCGTGCAGCCGCGCGCCCGCGCGCTAGCGGCCACCTCGAGACCGATGAAGCCCGCACCGACGACAACGACGCGCGCGTCCGCTTGCAACGCGTCGCGGAGCGCGAGGCAGTCGTCGAGAGTGCGCAGTAGATGCACCGACGCCGCATCGACTCCCGGCAGGGTGCGCGGAGTCGAGCCGGTCGCCACGACCAGGTCGTCGTAGCGCACCGTCGCGCCGTCGGCGAGCACGACCTCCCGATCCGCGACGCGCAGTGCTGTCGCGGCCATGCCCGTCTTGCGCTCGACGTCGAGCGCCGCGAGCTCGTCATCGCTGCGCAGCACGGCCACGTCCGGTTCCACGTCGCCGCGCAACACTTCCTTCGACAGCGGCGGCCGGCTGTACGGCGGGTGCACCTCGTCGCCGATCAGCACGATGCGGCCGGCGTAGCCCTGCTGCCGCATCGCCTCGGCGGTGCGCAGCCCGGCCAGGCCGGCACCGACGACAGCGACAGTCAAGCGGGTCAGCCGCGCAGCAGGTCGGGCCGCTGCGCCTCGACCATCCGGCGAAAACCGTCCTTCCAACCGACGGTGCTGTGCCCGATGAGCTCGTGCATGTTCGTGAGGTCGAGTGCGACGCTGGCAAGCGATTGTTCACTGG
>JAVEEE010000263.1 GCA_030840615.1 Frankiaceae bacterium
TGCTCGACCAGACGTGCCAGCATCGTCGGCACGACCATGGCCTGAGTGATGGCTTCGCGTCGCACCGTCTCGACCCAGCTGGCCGGGTCGAACGCCTCGAGATAGACGACCCGACGACCGGCATAGAGGTTCGACACCAGGTTGGTCACGCCGGCCACGTGGTACGGCGGCACCGTGACAAGCGCGGCCTCGTCAGGTGCGGCAGCGCCGAACTCGACGGTGCCGAACAGGTAGGCCATCAAGTGCCGATGTCGCAGCACCGCCGCCTTCGGCGCGGCCGTGGTGCCACTCGTGTAGAGCAGCACCGCGACCAGGTCCTCGTCAGTCGGCATGTCGGGCGCCAGGTCGGCGTCACCGGCCCAAGCCTCGAGATCGTCGCCGACATTGACCACCAGCGAGTCGGGCTGCTCTGCAACGAGAGCCTCGAGCTGGTCGCGCGACAGCCGGTAGTTCAGCGGCACGAAAGGGACTCCCGCACGCGCGGCGGCGAACAGCGCGACCGGGAGCGCGGGCGAGCTCGGGCCGACGTGCACGACGGCCCGATTGCCGTCCGCGACCAGTCGGGCAGCGACGCCTCGAACGAGATGATCGAGCTCGCCGTAGGTCACGGACTGACCCGCACACGTCACCGCGACGCGCTCCGGATGCGCCGACAGGGCGAGATCGAGCACGAGCGTGAGGTTCACGAGCGGGTCAGTCCGACGCGGGCAGTGGCTTCGGGCCCTTGACAGCCAGCTCGCGACCGTCGACGGTGAGCGGCCCCGGGCCAGGCTGCGTGCAGAGCAACTCCAAGCCGGTCTCCTCATCGGCGTAGCGCTTGCCGAGCAGCACGCCCTCAGCGATGGGCGTCGCGGGCGTGGTCGCCGCCGACTCCGCTTCGGCCATGGGTGCGCCGCAACAGCCGATCTCGACGTCACCGGCCGCGGGCCGGACGACGACGACCTCGGTCGTGCACGTCGTGCCCCGCAGCTTGAGCCCCGGCTTGGTCTGCACCCCATCCTCCTGTCCGCGTCATCGCTGCCGGCTGAGGCCGGTGGCGAAGAACCTGCTGTGCGTCGTAGGGTAACGCCGTTTCCACCGGAGGTGGAACCAGGATCAACAGTCAGCGGACCGGGAGGAACCCGTGCGACTCGAGGGCAACAGCGCGATTGTCACCGGCGGTGCCGGCGGCCTCGGCGAGGCGACGACCCGACGGCTCGCAGCTGCGGGCGCAGCGGTGATCATCGCCGACCTCGCCGACGACAAGGCGAAGCTCATCGCTGACGAGCTTGGTGAGCGAGTGCGGTATGTCCGCACCGACGTCACCGAGCCCGACGACATCGCCGCCGCAATCGCGGCTGCACAGGAGCTCGGTCCGCTGCGCGTCAGTGTCAGCGCGCACGGCGGACCCGTCGCGGCCGGTCGCGTGGTCAACAAGGACGGCGAGCCGCTGACGCTCGACGGCTTCCGCAACACCCTCGAGGCCTACCTCACCGGCACGTTCAACGTGCTGCGTCTCGCTGCGGCAGCGATGAGCAAGAGCGAGCCCGACGGCGACAGCGGCCGGGGCGTCATCATCAACACCGCAAGCATCGCGGCGTACGAAGGTCAGATCGGACAGGTCGCCTATGCCGCTGCCAAGGGCGGCGTAGTCGGCATGACGATCGTCGCGGCCCGCGACCTGTCACCTGCAGGTGTGCGTGTCGTCACGATCGCACCGGGCACGTTCTACACGCCGGCCTATCCGATGTCGGAAGAAGAGGCATCCGAGCGGTTCGGTCAGGGCATCCCGTTCCCCCGCCGGATGGGCCGGCCGACCGAGTACGCCGCCCTCGTGCAGTCGATCGTCGAGAACGACTACCTCAACGGCGAGACGATCCGGCTCGACGCAGCCCTGCGCTTCGCGCCCAAGTAGCAGAGCGGCTCTCGCCCAAGTAGTCGTCAGTCTTCGAGCATCAGCGCCTGACGCGGGCAGCGCGCGACGGCGAGCGCGACCTGCTCGCGCAGGTCCTCGGGCGGCGACGGCTCGATGATGTAGAGGACGTCGTCGTCGCGCAGATCGAACACTGCGGGCACCAGGCCGGCACAGATGCCGTTGCTCTCGCACAGATCACGATCGACGCTCACACGCACGGAACAATCCTTCGCAGTCGCTCGGACGAGGTCAGCGCCGGAAGCGAACCGGCCGGCGTTCGCCAGTTGCGGATGACACGCTCAGACCGCCGAGACAGAACGACCACAGCCGCTCCGCGTCGAGCGGATCGCCGGTGAGGTAGGCGCCGAGCGCGTGCATGTGTGCCGCTGCTACCAGCGTCTGCATGAGGATCATCGCCAGGGTCTCGGCGTCGATGTCGTCGCGGAACTTGCCCTGGCGGACGCCTTCCTCGACCAGTTCGAGGATCAGGTCCTTCATCGGCGCGAGCACGCGCGCGTAGTCGCTGGGGCGGGACTCGGCGAGCTGCAGGTGGTAGGACGTCAGCGCCCGGCTGACCCCACCCATCGTCTGGTCGATCGCCTGGGCATACATCGTCAGCACCAGTGACTCGAGCCCCGCGACGCAGTCGTCCTGGGCCTCGACCTGCCGCCGCCAGTCTTGCGAGGAGATGCGGATGACCTCTTCGAACAGCGCCAGCAGCAGCTCGTCCTTGCTGCCGAAGTGCTGGTAGAAGGAGCGCAGCGAGGTCTTCGACCGCTCGACGAGCTCCTGCACGGTGAAGTCCGTGCGTCCGGTTTCGCTCAGCAGCTCCATCGCGACCTCGATGAACCGGTCGCTGCGGGACATCGCCTTGGCCCGGGCTCCACGCAGTGAACGCTCGACCGCCCGCTCGCGCCAGTTGGCATCGGCGGTGGTCACGTCGCCCGGCTGTGCCATCTCAAGGCCCTTCCGGTGCACGAGAACCTGACATGCAGGCTCGGACACTACCGCATCCGCGTGGGAGAACGCTGTTCCGCACACGAAGAGGGCTGTTGTCTTATTGGAAAATATTTGAAAGATTGGCCGTCAGCAGGAATGGGTGCGCCCGCGTCGAACCCCTCCACACCGAGTGCCCAGCCCGCCGCTTGGCGAAGGAGTCCCCGTGAAGCTCCGCAACCGCCCGCGCATCGTCGTGATCCCGGCGCTGTTGGCAGCGGTCGCGGCGGCGGGCCTTCCGGCCGCGGCCGTGAGTTCCGGCGGCTACGACCCGGCCAGGCAGGGCTGCAGCACGTCCGCCGACGACAGCGCCCACCCCAAGTACACGGAGAAGGGGTGCTACGCCGCGACGCTTCAGATCACCGGGGCCAAGCACCGCTACGTCCTCGTCGGCGTGCCGCAGACCCCGAACGGCACCAGCGCCAACGCCGTCGTCGTCTGCCTGGACTTCACCGGGACCGCGAAGTGCGCCCGCGTCGACCACGACGGGTTCACCCCGTTGCCGGACCAGAAGGGCACCGCGCTCGACCTGCAGAGGGCCCAGCTGCACGCCTACTTCGGCGCCGACGACAACCTCGACAGCGGCGAGCACGACGGATCCGAGCAGATCTCCAACGGCCCCAGCGACGGCGGCGCGGTCGTCGCCAACCTGACGCCGCTGTCCGCGATGGACTGGCTGACGACCGTCCTCGGTGGGGACCGCAGCTTCCTGCTCACCCACCCGCTGCCCGGCGCCGACGCGGGAGCCGGTGGATGCGCCGACGGTCTGTGCTTCTCCGTGCAGACGCAGCGCCGGGTGGCCTACCGCGCCGGCGGGAAACACGCGAAGACGCGCGACGTTTCCAACTACGACGGGCACACGTGGGATCCGCCGAGCTGTGCCGGCCCCAGCGACACCGTCAAGGACTGCGGCGGGCACAGCATGGCGTGGTGGCACCGGCACAACCAGACGACCTACGTCGAGCCCGGGCTGCAGATCTATGAGGACCCGGACCCGCAGGGCTCGCCGGAAGGGCCTTACCCGATACCTGCCCTGTACGTCGGCACCTGCGGCTTCGTCGCGGGGGGTGGCGTGGCGCCGGCGTTCCCGGCATCACCGATCACCAACGGCGCCGGGCAGCTCGTGGTGAAGACCGGCTGCTGAGATGTCCCGCCGACGTCTCATCGTGTCGGTCGGCATCGCCGCATCACTGATCGGCGCGACCTGTGCGGTCGCGACTCCCGGCGTCCAGCCGAGATGCGCGAGTCGTGATTGGCGGGCATTCGGAGCCGGCGTCGTACACAGCTTCAGTGTTGCCACCGGGTGCTCGCGCATCAACGCGACGACCGTGTCGGCCCTCGTGCCCGCTTGGGTGCTGCACACCCCGGACTCGGTGACCGCGTCGCCGGCGATCGCGGACGGGACCGCCTACGTCGGGTCGTGGGACGGCACGTTTTACGCCGTGAACGTGGCCAGCGGAGCGGTGCGCTGGACCTTCATGATCAGGAGCCATGCGCGGACGGCATTCGGCCGCATCGTGTCGAGCGCGACTATCGAGCCCTATCGAGACCCGGTCACGCACAAGCTGCGCATGGTGGTGCTCTTCGGCGGCGGCTCGAGCCTGTGGGCGGTCGATGCGAAGACGGGCAAGGAGCTCGCCAGCATCGACCTCGATCCGCGCACGCCCGCACTTCGGCACAAGCAGGACACGAGCGACCACCCGCCGGTCGCCGAGGTGGAGTCCTCGCCCGCGGTTGCGACCGTCGCCGGCGTGCGCCGCATCTATGTCGGCATCGACGTGCACAACGACGCGCACGTCGGCCGCACCGGCCAGGTCGCGGTGCGGCTGGTCCCCGGGACGAAGAGCTGGCAGTTCGCGCCGCTGTGGAAGTACGACGCCGAGACCGGGCGCACCTACACCGGTCGGCACGGTCTGACCGTGGGATCAGGGCAGGGTTGGGGGTGCGGCGGTGTCTGGTCGTCGCCGGCGGTCGACGCAGCCGCCGGCGTGGTCGCGTTCGGCACCGCGAGCTGCTCATATGCATCTCAGGCCCATGCGGCGCACGAGAACTACGCGGAGAGCATGGTCGCGCTGCACGCCGCGACGGGGCGGCAGATGTGGCGATTCCGCCCGGCCGACGAGCTCAAGGGCGCGAAGGCACAGGTCGCCGACGCCGAGCGCGACGCCGACTTCGGGTCGTCACCCAACATGTTCGTGCTGGGCGGTCGCCGGGTGGTCGGTGAGGGGCGTAAGAGCGCCGACTACTACGTGCGGGACGAGCTGACCGGCGCTGCGGTGCACGTCAGCCACGTGGGGCAGGAAGGCGGGCTGCAGGACGGGTTCGGCGTCGGCGGCTTCCTCGGCACACCGGCGGTCGAGACGCTGCCCGGCGGGCACGTCCAGGTCGTCGGCACCACGGCTATCCCGGTCCCGCACTCGGCCGGCGACGTCGAGCCTTCCACCGTGTCACTCCGCGGCTTCGACCCCGCGACCGGGCACGTCAACTGGACCTATCGACTGGCCGGCCCGTCTTACGCGCACACCTCGATCGTCAACGGCGTCGCGCTCATCCCGGACACCACGACGTTCTCCTTGATCGCCGTCGACGCGAGCACCGGCCTGCCGCTGTGGCAGTCGCCCGTCCTCGGACCGCCGTCGTCAACGGCAGTCGTCGATGGCGACACGGTCGTGCTCGGCACCGGCACCCGAGAGACCGACCTCGAGTACAAGGCATTCGGTCACGCGGTCGACCCGCTGCAGCCGGCGTCCGGCATCCAGGCCTTCCGCCTGCCCGTCCCCTGATCGGAGTGAGTGCGGCAATCACCCGCGGTCTATCGTCCGTCCCCGTGATGTCGCTGATCTATTTCAACTTCATCCGCCCCGACGAGGAGCCGGTCGATCGCGCGCAGGCCTACCAGGCCGCGCTCGACATGGCGGAGTATGCCGACGCGCACGGGTTCGCTCAGGTCGTGCTGTCCGAACATCACGGGACCGCGGTCGGCTGGCTGCCGGCACCGCTCGCCATGGCCGGCATGGTGTTGGCACGAACGAAGCGGTTGGGGGTCAGCGTGTCGGCGCTGATCCTGCCGCTGCACGACCCGAAGCGGGTCGCCGAGGACATGGCGGTCATCGACCTGGCCAGCGGCGGCCGGCTGATCGTGATCGCGGCGCTCGGCTATCGGCCGGAGGAATACGCGATGTTCGGCCGTGACTGGGCGCGACGAGGCGCGCTGATGGACGAGGCGTTGCAGACCTTGCTCGACATGTGGAAGACCGAGCCGCGACCGGTGACGCAACCGCATCCCCTGCTGTTCGTCGGTGGCAGCAGCAAGCCCGCCGTCCGGCGCGCAGCGCGACTCGGTTTGCCCTTCTCGGCCGGCGCACACGTGCCGGAGCTGGAGAACTACTACCACGAACAGTGCGCCGCTAACGGCACCAAGGGATTCATCATCGTCCCGCCGCCACGGGTCGCAAACGTCTTCGTCGACGAGGACCCTGATCGCACCTGGGCCGAGCTGGGCGAGCACTTCCTCGCCGAAGCGCGCATCTATGCGGGTTGGCAGACCCAAGACGTGTCCTCGCCGGTGACGTCGCACGCGTCGACCGTGGCAGAGCTCCGCGCTGAAGGCGTCTATGCAGTGCTCACGCCGCAAGAGTGCATCGACCAGATCCGTGGCGGCGCATCGACGATGCTGCTGCATCCGCTCTGCGGCGGCGTGCCGGTCGAGCGAGGGTGGGACAGTCTCAAGCTCTACGCGGAGCAGGTGCTGCCCGCCGTGTCCTAGCGGGACGGCCCACGCGGCAACATGAGGCCGCGCTGCGCGATGATGTCGCGCTGGATCTCGTTGGTGCCACCGCCGAACCGCAAGTACGGCGCCTGCCGGTACATGTGCAGAGCCAGGACGACCGCGAGGGGTTGGCCGATCGGGCCACCCCTCGTGTCGGCCCCGGCGATGTCGAGGACGGCCGCCGCGAGCGTCGCCTGCAGCTCTGTCGTCACCACCTTGGTCATGGACGCCTCGGCGTTGGGCATCAGCCCCTGGTCGACCATCCAGGCGGCGCGGTAGTTGAGCAGCCGGGCCAGCTCGATCCGCGCCGACATCTCGGCCAACAGATGCCGGACGTCCGTGCGCTGCGACAACGGCGCATCGCCGTCCCGGGCGTCGGCGACGTAGCGCAGCGTCTCGTCGTACAGCCGGCGCAGGCCGCCGGTCACGCCGATCGACACGCGCTCGAAATCGAGTGCGGTGGTCACGTACCGCCAGCCATCGTTCTCCGCACCGATCAGTGCGTCCGCGTCGACACGCACGTCGCAGAAAACGACGGAGTTGGTCCGGATCCCGCCCCAGGTGAGAATCGGCTGCACCTCCACGCCAGGGCTGTCGATCGGCACCATGAGGACCGACAGCCCCTTGTGCTTCGGTGCATCCGGGTCGGTGCGGCAGACGAGCCATTCGTGTGTCGCGAACTCCGCGCCGGTGTTCCACAGCTTCTCACCGTTGACGATCCAGCTGTCGCCGTCGCGTCGGGCCGTCGTACGCAACGACGCGAGGTCGCTGCCGGCGTCCGGCTCGGAGTATCCGATCGCGCATTCGACCTCGCCGCGCAGGATCGCCGGCAGCCACCGCTCCTTCTGGGCATCGGTGCCGAACCGCATGATGGTGGGAGCGACGGCGCTGGCGGTGAGGTCGATGGCCGGCGCCCCCCAATAGGCGAACTCGTCCATGAGGAGGAACTGCTCGAACGTGCTGCGACCGGAGCCGCCGTGTTCGACCGGCCAAGTCAACGCCAGCCAGCCGCGGTCTGCCATCGCGGCGCGAAACTTGCGCAGCACGGGACCGCTCGACTCACCGCCGCGATGTCTCGCCTCGAGCTCTGCCTCGGCGTCGAACTCCGCGCGCAGGAACTCGC
>JAVEEE010000265.1 GCA_030840615.1 Frankiaceae bacterium
CCGCTGGGTGAGTGCCGGTGCGCCGCAGACGTCCAGAACGGCCAGCGCCAGCGCCGGGGCGAGGTCGGCAGGCAGCGCCGCAGCGATCGACCGGCCGAAGAGGATGGCGTGGCCAGCGGCGGGCACCTGCTCCCCCGCCCCGTCCCACCGATGCAGCCCATCGGAGAGCACGAGCGGTGTCAGGGTCAGCGAAACCAGCGTGGCCACGCGCTGGCCGGCGACGAGCCCGAGTGGTGAGTCGGGCCCGACCTCGTCGACCACGCCGACGAGCATCCCGCCCGATCCCGTCACCGGGTTGTGCATCTTGCCGCGGGTCCGCACGATGTCGAGCACCTCCGCACGCACCCCGGCCCGATCGACGGGTGACGTCGCCGGTTCGGGGATCGCGTGCTTCTCGGTGAGCTGGCGAAACGACGCAGCGTCGAGGTTCAGCCGCTCGACCCGCAGCCGCACCTCGTCGTCGTAGAGCTCGGGGGTCGGGTCGAGCCGCCATGCCGCTTGCGGCAGCACACCGGCCGGCTCGACCACCCGGTGCAGTCCGATGGGCGACCCAGTCCCACGCCCCTTAGTCACCGCTTCTCCCTAAATCAGCCGTTCGCGTCCGGAAACACCCGAAGATCCTCCGGTCAGTCGTTGTTATGGCCGGACGTTCTCCGTATCCTACGGCTATGGAGCAGCCCTACGGCTACCGCCGGCACGAGCTCGTGGAGCCCGACTGGCGCCGCCTGCCCGGATGGCGCGACGCCAGCGCCGAGGACTGGGCGTCGGCCCAGTGGCAGCGGGCCCACTGCATCAAGAACATCAAGCAGCTGCGTGGCGTCTACGGCGACCTCCTCGACGAGTCCTTCTACGCGGACCTCGAGCGAGACCAGTCCGAGCGGGCCACGATGTCGATCCTCGTGCCGCCGCAGATGGTCAACACCATGGTGCCCGCGGACGTGCCGACAACCGAAGCCATGTATGCCGACCCGGTGCGCCGCTACATGCTCCCGGCGTTCTCCGAGCGCGACCCGGTGTGGCCGAGCCACCCGCGATCGAGCCGGGACTCGCTGCACGAGGCCGAGATGTGGGCCGTCGAGGGACTCACCCATCGCTACCCGACCAAGGTGTTGGCGGAGCTGCTGCCCACCTGCCCGCAGTACTGCGGGCACTGCACCCGCATGGACCTCGTCGGCAACTCGACCCCCCAGGTCGACAAGCACAAGTTCGTCCTCAAGCCGGTCGACCGGTTGGACGCGATGGTCGACTACCTGCGCCGCACGCCCGGTGTGCGCGACGTGGTGGTCTCCGGCGGTGACGTCGCCAACATGCCGTGGGCCCGGCTCGAGGCGTTCATCGAGCGGCTGCTCGGGATCGACACCGTGCGCGACATCCGGTTGGCCACCAAGGCCCTCATGGGCCTGCCGCAGCACTGGCTGCAGGACGAGGTCCGCACGGGGATGGAGCGGCTCGCGACCACTGCCCGCGAGCGCGGGGTCAGCATCGCCATCCACACGCACATCAACTCGGTGCAGTCGGTGACCCCGCTGGTGGCCCAGGCCGCTCGGGCCATGCTCGATACCGGCATCCGCGACGTCCGCAACCAGGGAGTGCTGCTGCGGGGCGTCAACGCCACCCAGAAGGACCTCCTCGACCTGTGCTTCGCGCTACAGGACGACGCCTCGATCCTCCCGTACTACTTCTACATGTGCGACATGATCCCGGGCAGCGAGCACTGGCGGGTCGCCGTACACGAGGCGCAGGCGCTGCAACACGCGATCATGGGCTACCTGCCCGGCTTCGCGACTCCCCGGATCGTCTGTGACGTCCCCTACGTCGGGAAGCGCTGGGTGCACCAGGTGGAGCACTACGACCGGGTGCGCGGCGTCTCCTACTGGACGAAGAACTACCGCACGTCCGTCGAGCACGATGACGACGCGCTGAGCCGCCTCTACGAGTACTACGACCCGATCGCGGGACTGCCCGCCGAGGGGCAGCGCTGGTGGCGGGCCGAGGCCGGCGACGCTACGTACGACGCGGCGACCGCAGCAGCCAGCCGCGACGCCGCGGCCGCCCTCGCGGGCACCTGAGCGTCAGTCAGCGGCGCTCACGACCGAGGCTCCCGAAAAACCTCGTCGACGTAGAGCCGACCGTCCGAGCTGCGGGCCGTGCCGATGCCGACCTGCCGGAACTGGCGGGACAGGATGTTGTCGCGGTGGCTGTAGGAGTTCATGAACGCGCGCTGGATGGCGGACTCCGAGCCGCCCATGCCGACGTTCTCCCCCAGCGACTGCCAGTTCCTGACCTGCGAGGAGAGGTAGGGGTTGTGCCGCAGGGTGTGGTGAGCGGCCATCCAGTTGGCCCACCGCTGGGCCACGTCCATCAGGCTGTCGCGGACCCGATAGTCCCGCCGGGCGTGGTTGTCACGGGCGTGGTTGGTGTCCGAGATGAACGCGGCGCGGGCGGAGCTCCTGGCCCCCGCCGCCTCGATGTCGACGCTGGCGAGCGCTAGCACGGTCAGCAGGATGCAGAGCATGGCGGAACGCAACGAGACACGAGGCACGAAGGGGGTCCTCCGGACGGGCGGGCTGCGCGACAGGGAGTACGCAGTGGCTGGCGTCGGACGTATGCGGGGAGAGCGCGGCCCACCTTGCCCGACTTGCCCCAAATGTCGCAAGTGAGGTACCGGCGTGTCGCGGAAAAGTAAGTTTGAAAACGCTCAAATCGCTGGGGGGCGCCCCTCGAACGGGGTGGACAAAACCACCGTAGTACGGGTTGCGACGTTGGCAGCCGCCCGGATCTCCTGCAGGAGCGCCTCGAGCGCGGCGGGCGTCGCCACCCGCACCTTGAGGATGTAGCTCTCGTCCCCCGCGACGCTGTGGCAGGCCTCGATCGCGGTCAGGTGCGTCAACCGGTCCGGAGCGTCGTCCGGGGCAGCGGGGTCGATCGGCTTGATGGAGACGAACGCCGTCAGGGGAAGGTCGATCTCGTCCGGGTCGACCTCGGCGTGGTAGCCGCGGAGGACGCCGCGCTTCTCCAGCCGACGGACACGTTGATGTAGGGCGGAGACGGACAATCCGGTGTCGCGGGCCAGGTCGGTGAAGCTGCGACGCCCGTCAGCCGCGAGCAGCCGGACGATCTCCCGGTCGAGGTGCTCCACGCGGCGACCATAGGACACCCGCGAAGAACCGGGCAGCCCCCCGGCGGCCCAGATTGCCGTAGGGCCCAGATTGCCGTAGGGCCCAGATTGCCGTAGGGCCCGGATGGCCGAAGGCGCCGGCTCCGGAGGAGCCGACGCCTTCACGCTGCGTCTAGCGAACCCGATGCACCTTGCCATCAGCGTCCCGGACGTACTTCACGGCGTGACCGATCCGTACCTCCGACTGCTGGTGGTGCACCGAGCTACGGGGGTTGCCCGCAACCGCGGCAGCGGGTACGGCGGGGAGCGCCGCGCTGCCCACCATCCCCGCCGAAACGAGGATGAGCGTGGCGCGCCCCACCGACCTGCCCAGGACCGTGCGCATGGAGTGCTCTCCCGTCCGTGCGGGGCTTTCGCCCCATCCGGTCGGGCCGGTCTCGCCACTCACTCCCCGAACGACCTAGGCGACCGTTTGTCTCCGTGCCCCGGCCGAAAAGACGGTCGGAGTCGGTGAGGGTCGCTCGGATCACCGTGTCCCGTGCCACCGGCGAACGCCGGCGACATCTGTGGCTTCGGCGGACATCGGCACTCGCTTGAGGAAGCCGATGGGGTGGTTCGGCCCGGGTTGCGGGCCGGGGGCGCGGGTACGCTGTGTTCAGGCCGGGCCATTCCCGGCATTGAGGTGGTGGGGCATGACGCCCCCGACAATCTGCATCGAACCCGGCACCGGCCGACCGTCGACCTCGACGCGCCCTTCTTGACGCGCGCAGCCGTGCCGGACCTGACCGGCACCTGTACGCGGACGACCCTGCTCGCCGTCGCCCGCCACTCGGTGCCGACGATCGTCGAGGCGACGCTGATCCCGACGGCGCTGTTCTACGCCGCCTGGCTCACGCTCGGCAGCTGGGCGGCGTACGCCGCGGCGCTGGGGTGGTCGGTCACGGCAGTGCTACGCCGCCTCCGCACGCGCGAGCGCATCCCGGGCATCTTGATCCTGGCGCTGATCGGACTCACGTTGCGGACCGCGCTCGCGATGGCGACCGGAAGCACGTTCCTCTACTTCGCCCAGCCGATCATGGGGACCAGCGTGATCGCCGTCCTTTTTCTGGCCTCCGCGCTGACCACACGGCCGTTCGTGGGCCGCCTCGCCGGCGACTTCTACCCGCTGACCCCGGAAATCGCCTCGCGGCTGCGCATCAAGCAGCTCTTCCGTCGGCTGACGCTCCTGTGGGCGGGCGTCCAGCTGCTCAACGCGGGCGTCGGGATGAGCTTGCTGCTCACCATGCCGACCGGCGTCTACATCCCCACGAAGACGGCGGTGGCACTGGCGATCACGACGGGCGGCATCGTCGCCACCGTGCTGTGGTCACTGCGCGTCGCGCGCCGAGAGGGGCTCGTGACCGGCGCAGTTGCCGGATGAGTCAGCGTTTGCCCTGGTCAGCCGCCAGATGCCGGCCAATGACCAGGCGCTGGATCTGGTTGGTTCCCTCGAAGATCTGCATGACTTTCACCTCGCGCATGTAGCGCTCCAGCGGGAACTCCGTGGTGTAGCCGTAGCCGCCGAGCACCTGCACCGCATCGGTGGCGACCCGCATCGCGTTGTCGGTCGCGAACAGCTTGGCCATCGACGCCTGGGCGGCGTAGTCCTTGCCGGCGTCGCGGCGGCGAGCGGCCGCGAGATAGAGCGCCCGGGCCGCTTCGATGCCGGTCGCCATGTCGGCGAGCATGAACGAGACGCCTTGGAAGTCGACGATGCGCTGGCTGAACTGCTTGCGTTCCTTGGCGTACGCCGTCGCGGCGTCCAGCGCCGCCTGTGCAACCCCGGTCGCGACGGCGGCGATGCCCAGTCGGCCCCCGGCAAGCGCGGAGAGCGCGATCCGCAAACCGTCACCTTCGGCTCCGATGAGGCGATCGGCGTCGACACGGGCACCGTCGAGCACGATCTGCGTGGTCGGTGACGAGCGCAGGCCCATCTTCTTCTCGGGCGGCTGCGGCAACAGGCCCGGTGTCCCGGCGTCGGCGAGCAGCAGCGAGATGCCACGCTTGCTGTCGTCGGAGGTCCGGCAGAACACGTCGTAGTAGTCGGCGACGCCGCCGTGGGTCACCCACGCCTTGGTGCCGTCGAGCACGTAGGCATCGCCGTCTCGACGGGCTCGGGCCTGCAGCGAACCGGCGTCGGAGCCGGCGGCTGCCTCGGACAGGCAGTAGGCGCCGAGCAGCTCACCACCGAGCATGTCCGGCAGCCAGCGCTTCTTCTGCTCGTCGGTCCCGAAAGTAGCGACCGGGTAGCAGGTCAGCGTGTGCACGCTCACGCCGAGCGCGACGGCCGCCCAGCCCATCCCGAGCTCTTCGAGCACCTGCAGGTAGACCTCGTAGGGCTGGCCGCCGCCACCGAACTCCTCGTCGTAGGCGAGCCCGAGGAAGCCGGCACGCCCGAGCGTGCGAAAGACCTCCCGCGGAAACTCGGCCCTTTCCTCGAACTCGGCCGCCCGCGGCGCGAGCTGCTCGGTGGCCAGCTGCCGGGCGAGAGCCAGCAGCTCGCGCGCCTCGTCCGACGGAAGCTCGCGGTCGACGGTCAAGCGAGAACCACCAGCTCGCGGTCGATGGTGTCGAGGCGCTCGACACCTTGTTGGCTCACGGTGACGATGTCCTCGATGCGGGCACCGTGGCGGCCGGGCAGATAGATGCCCGGCTCGATCGAGAAACACATGCCGGCTTCGAGCACCGTGTCGTTGCCGCTCACGATCCAGGGCTCCTCGTGCGCCTCGAGCCCGATGCCGTGACCGGTGCGGTGGATGAAATAGGGGCCGTAGCCGCCGTCGGTGATGATGCGGCGGGCCACGCCGTCGACGTCTTCGCACGGGGTGCCGACGGTCGCCGCCGCTACCGCTTCGGCCTGGGCCGCGTGCAACGTGGCGTAGAGGTCGCGGAATTCGGCG
>JAVEEE010000284.1 GCA_030840615.1 Frankiaceae bacterium
CCGAGGACAGCCTGCGCAAGGGCCGGGACACCGCGACCGTCTGGACGCCGGTCTGGCTGCCGATGGCGGTCGGGCTGCTGCTGGTGCTCGTCCCGATCGGCGGTCGCCGGCGCAACCTCTCTGGCGCCGGACCCCTCGGAGTTGCGACAATCTAGGCCCCATGACCGTCACGTCCCTGCTGCACGGTCGCTACCTCACGGTGGCGACCGCGTTTGCGTTCGCCGTGACCGGGACCCATTTCGCCGGCGCACAGTCGGCGGCGCGACCGACGAAGCCGCCGGTCAACCTCGCCCTACCGGCCGTTGGCGTCCATCAGTCCGTACGCATCGTCGCGTCCCGGGGAAGCGAGGAGGACGCGGCCGGTCAGCTGTGGATGCCCGACGCCGACTACGCGGTCGGCGGTCGGCTGGTCGCAAGCTCCAACCCCATCGCCCGCACCTCGAGCCCGTGGCTCTACCAGCGGGCGCGCAAGTCGGTGCGGGGCTACAACATCCCCGTCACCGCCCCCGGCAGCTACTTCGTCGACCTCTACGTCGCCGAGACGCACAACGTCCACCGGGGCGCCCGGGTCTGGGATGTCAGGGCCGAGGGCCACACGGTGGCCAAGTCGGTCGATGTGGTCAAGCAGGCGGGCCTCAACACGGCTTGGCACGTGCTCTTCTTCGCGCCGGTCACCGACCGCACGCTCAACCTGCGGATCGTGCGCCACCACGGCAAACCCATCATCGCGGCGGTCCAGGTCGACTACCACAACGCGTCGCCCGTCGCTCGGACGCTGTTCCACGACGGCTTCAACGGGCCCGCCGGCCGCCAGCCCAGCGGGGTGCGGTGGCGCTATGCGATCGGCGGAGGCGGCTACGGCAACCACGAGCTGCAGACCTACACCAAGCATCCGCGCAACGTCGCGATGGACGGCCAAGGGCACCTGTTCATCACAGCCCGCAAGGAATGGTGGCGCGGTCCCGACGGGATCACCCGCCACTACACCTCGGCCCGGATCAACACGTCCAAGCGGTTCAGCTTCAAATACGGCACCGCCGAGGCGCGCATCGACGTCCCCGGCGGGAAGGGGATGTGGCCGGCGTTCTGGACACTCGGCGGCAACGTCGGCTCGGTCGGCTGGCCGCTGTGCGGCGAGATGGACATCATGGAGGCCATCGGCCGCCAGCCCATGCAGACCCATGGCACGGTCCACGGCGGCCGTCACGACGGCGGGGAGTGGACGGCGGGCCGGACAGTCACACTGCGGCAGCCGGTCGCCCGCGACTACCACATCTACGGGATGGTCTGGGGACCCAGCGCGATCAGCATGCTGCTGGACGGCAGGCCCATCATGACCGTGAGCCGCTCCGACCTCGCCCCCGGCGACGTGTGGTTCAACCACACGTTCTTCCTCGTGCTCAACCTCGCGGTCGGCGGCGACTTCCCGCACGACCCGACGAAGTCGACGCCCTTCCCGGCGATCATGGCCGTGGACTACGTGCGGGTGACCGGCTGACCGATCGGCCGATGGCAGTGATTCGGAAGAACTAGTCCGAAAATGGACATATCTCGGCATTCCGCAAGAGCCGGACATCCAGGAACATCAATGGCAGCCCCCCAGCAACCGAAAGAGGCTGCATGTTCTCGTTGTCCCGCTCGCGCCTGGTCTTCGCCGGCGTCGCCGCCGTAGCCGCGTCCGTCGCGTTCGCCCAGCCGGCGCTGGCCGGCCACACGCGACTGGGTACCCGGTCGCTGTCCAAGCCGACTCGCGTCGCGACCACCATCGTGGCTCCGCCGGCGGTGACCACGGCGACCCCGGTGCGCATCGCAGCCTCGGCCACCAACGTCTCCGACGGCAGCGGCCGGTCGTTCAAGCCCGACGCGCCCTACGCCCTCGGCGGCCAGCTGGTCTCCACCCTGTTGCCCGTCACCGGGACGGCCAGCCCGCTGCTCTACCAGCGCAGCCGCCTCGGTGGGACCGGCTACGCGGTGCCCGTGAGCACCCCCGGCACCTACTTCGTCGACATGTTCGTCTCCGAGACCCGGGGCGTCCAGCCCGGCCAGCGGGTCTGGAACGTCACCGCCGAGGGCAGCACCGCCGCCACCTCCGTCGACGCCGCCCGCGACGCAGGCGCCAACCGCGCCTGGCACGTCATGTTCTCGGCACCCGTCACCGACGGCACGCTCAACCTGTCCCTGGTCGGCGTGACCGGCAACCCGCTCGTCGGAGCCGTCGAGGTCGACTACCAGAGCGCCGACACGGCAGCGACCACCGTCCTCGCCCAGGACTTCACCGGCACGGCCGGCACCAGCCCCAGCGCCACCCGCTGGACCGCCACCAACGCCGGCAACGGCTTCGGTAACCGGGAGCTCGAGAGCTACACCGACCGCCCGTCCAACGTCTCACTCGACGGGGCCGGTCACCTCGCCATCACGGCCCGGCAGGAGACCTACACCGGCGCCGACGGCATCACCCGCAACTACACCTCGGGCCGGATCGACACCCACGGCAAGTTCGAGTTCCAGTACGGCACCGCGGTCGCCCGCATGCAGGTCCCCGGTGGCCAGGGCATGTGGCCGGCCTTCTGGGCCCTCGGCTCCAACATCGACACCGCCGGCTGGCCGGTCTGTGGCGAGATCGACGTGCTGGAGAACATCGGCGCCGAGCCCACGACCGCCCACGCCACCCTCCACGGGGCCGGCCTCGCCGGAGTGCCGTGGCTGGCCGGCGCACTCACCAACGCCAGCGCTCCGCTGTCCGGTGACTACCACGACTACGGCATGGTGTGGGGCCCGAACGCGATCTCCGTCAGCCTCGACGGCCGCACCTACATGGCGGTCAGCGCTTCGGACATCGCGCCGATCAACAACTGGAACTTCAACCACCCGTTCTACCTGCTGCTCAACCTCGCGGTCGGCGGCACGTGGCCCGGTTCGCCGGACGCCACGACGCAGTTCCCGGCCACCATGTCGGTCGACTTCGTGCACGTCACGACCTGACGAGCGCAGCCACCCGGCTACGGGCGGCAACGGCTGGGGCGTGGTGCGCAAGCACCGCGCCCCTTGCCATGTCCGCCATCGCCGCCCGGCGCCCCGGGTCCGCCAGCACCTCCACCAGCAGGTCGACGTAAGTCGACGACGGCCCGACCGCAACGGCCGCAGCCGGCACCTGAAGGCCCTCGGCTCCGGCGGGCGTGGTGACCACCGGTAGCCCCGCAGCGAGCGCGTCGAGCACCTTCATCTTCGGGCCGCTGGTCGGCGGGCACGGGAAGGCCAACACTGCTGCCTGCGCCATCGCATCGACGGTCTGCGCGACCTCACCGACAACCCGCACTCCCGGCGCAGCGCCGACGTCCGGGGCGCCCCGGCCCGCGACGAGAAGCTCGGCCCCCGCGACCCGGTCGCGGACGTCAGCCCACCCGTCGAGCAGCTGCCGCAGCGCGGCGGCGTTGGCCGGCCACGACCAGTCCGCGAACATCAACGCGACGGGCGCATCGACCAGCGGCAACGGCGCGGCCGGCATCGGCAGCGTCGCGGGCACCACGGTCGACACACCGGTGCTCGTCGCCACCCGTTCCGACAACGCCACGGTGCAGGTCGACCGGCGTACGGCGCGGCGCTGCGCCCGCCAGTCCTGCACCAGCGGCAGACTCCAGCCCCGAGCCGGCCGGCCCCGCCGCGTCCGATCACCGAGAGCGCGGGCGTCGAGCGCCACGTCGTAGTGCACGGTGAGCAGGGCGTCGCCACCGCTGCCGCGGTCGACCGCGGGCCACGACGCCCAGTCGTCGGCCCAGCCCACCGATCCCTCGGGTGGCCGCCAGCCGGCGCGCGCGAGGTCGGCTCGCGGCCGCAGCAACGTGCGCGGCCGCACTGCCCAGCCGGTCTTCGCGACGTAGGGACGCGACTCGCACCAGTCGGGCGGGTCGAGGCCGGCCCGCACCGGGCCCCAGCACCACCCCTCGACCTCGTGGCCGTCGGCGCGCAGCGCCTCCGCCAGGGCCCACAGCTGACGGCCGGCGGCCGATCCTTGCGGGTGCGGGACGTGAAAGGTCGCCACGGCGAACCTCACCGCCGCTCACCCACCAGACCGGCGACGTCGGACCACAGCCGCTCGATGCGCCCGGCGCTGCGCTCCCACGTGAAGTCGGCCGTCACGCGCCGGCGGGCCGCAGCTGCGGTGGCGAGCAGCTCGCTGCGGTCCCGCAGCAACGCCACCACCGCCGCCGCCACCCCGGCCGGGTCCATCGCCTCGACGACACCGCCGCCCGCGCCGATGCCGGCAGAGCCGGCGGGTGTCGTCACGACCGCGCGACCGGCTGCCATCGCCTCGAGCACCTTGTTCTTGATGCCCCAGCCGGAGACCAGCGGCGCGACGTAGACGGTCATGTCGGCGAGCTCCGCACGAGCATCGGGGACGTCGGCGCGCAGCTCCACCGCATCACCGGTCAACGCGCGGACGGCCGGCCCGGGATTGCGCCCGACGAGCAGCACCCGTGCGGACGGGATCGCTGCCTGCACCCGCGGCAGCACCTCGCGCACCAGCAGCGCGGCCGCGTCGATGTTGTGACGCGCGTCGAACGACCCGTGGAACCCGAGGACCGGTGCGTCCGGCAACGCCGCCGGCTCCGGCCCCGCGTCGACGCCATTGGGCACCACCTCGACGCGAGCGGCAGGGGCGAGGGCACGCAGCGCTTCGGCGTCGCGGTCGGCGACGACCACGACCGCCGCGTTGTGCGGATAGTGCCGTCGCTCGTGCGCCCGCACCAGACCCCGTTGGCCGATGTCGGCCACCCGTCGCCACCCCGGCAGCAGCCGGTTGCCGGCGTTGCGATGCCAGGCATCGACGGCGGCGTGGACGACGGGGACGCCGTCGGCGTAACGCCACAGCCCCGCGGTGCCCCAGCCGAACGCGTGGATGACGTCCGGGCGGTCGCGCGCGACCTCGTCGCGCAGCGCGGCGTGGAGCGCCGGTCGCTCGTCGTTAGAGTGGTGTGCGGGCTCGCGGTGGCGCCATCCCGCGACGTGTCGCCAGGCGTAGTCCAGGGCCGGCGAGCGGTCCGCGCCGAACCATCGCAACCGGGTGCCTTCTGGTAGCGTCCGCTCGCCTTCCGGCACCGGCGCCTCGGCCGCAGGGGCTCCCGCCGCCAGCACGGTGATCTCGTGTCGTGCGGCGAGCCAGCGGAGGTGGTGATGGAGAACCCAGACGGCACCGTCGGACAGCCGCCAGGGCTCCCAGGCGCTGACGACGAGGGCCCGCACGCGCGTCACCCTACGGCCTCAGCCGGCGTCAGCGTTGTCGTCTGCTCGCGCGACCGCGCCGCGTTTCTGCGGGAAGCACTCGCCGTCGTCAATGCCGCGCTTCGTCCGCAGGACGAGCTCGTCGTCGTCGACTCCGCGTCAACGGATGCCGAGGTCGCCGTCGTCGCAGCCGAGTCCGGCGCCCGGGTGCTGCGCGCCGCCGCGCCCGGTCTCGGCCGCGCCCGCAACCTGGGCTGGCATGCCGCCACCCGACCGCTGGTCGCGTTCACCGACGACGATTGCGCACCACACCCGGACTGGACCGCGCAGGTGGAAGCAGCGTTCACCGACGACGCGGTCGGTTACGCCTTCGGCCAGGTCGTCGGTGGCGAAGGCGAGGGTGAGCCGTTGTCGCTCGCGCACTCGACGCAGGCCCGCCGGGTCGAGCCGCACGAACGGGCCGACGGGCTCGGACACGGAGCCAACATGGCGTGCCGCCGGGTGGCGCTGGTCGAGGTCGGCGGCTTCGACGACGAGCTCGGAGCCGGCGCGCGGTTCCCGGCCGCCGAGGACAGCGACCTCGTGCTGCGGCTGCAGCGGGCCGGTTGGGTCGGGGTCTTCCGACCCGAGTCGGTCGTCGCCCACCACCGCTGGCGCGACCGGCTCCCCGCACTGCGCATCATGTATCGCTACGGCGTCGGCGCCGGTGCCGCGGCGGCGAAGTCGTGGCGGCTCGGCTACGGCCGCGAGCAGCTGCGCCGCGAGGTGTGGGACGAGGGCCTGCGCATGTCGGCGCGACATCTGCGGGCCGGCTACCAGTTCGGCGCGGCCGCCTGCGTCCTGCGCGCAGCCGGATCGACGGTGGGTGCGTGGCG
>JAVEEE010000290.1 GCA_030840615.1 Frankiaceae bacterium
CGGGCGCTGCAGACATTGCCGCCGCGTCAGCGTGCGGTGCTGGTGCTGCGCTACCTCGAGGACCGCTCCGAGCAACAGACCGCCGAGCTGCTCGGCTGCTCGGTCGGCACCGTCAAGAGCCAGACGAGCAAGGGCCTGGCGAAGCTGCGCGAGGCGGTCGGAATGCCCGACGACGGAGGCGAGCGATGACCCAGATCGAGGACATGCTTCGCGCGACCCTGGCCGAGACGCCGACGGCGAGCACGACGACCGACCCGCTGACGGCACTCGACCGCCGAGTGCGTCGCGCCCGCCGCCGGCTCGCGCTCGGCGCCGGCGTCGCCGCTGCCGCGATCGCCGCGGCGGTCGTCGTACCGCTTGCCGTGCTTGCGAACGACCAACCCAGTCGGGTCGTCGTCGGGGATGACCAGTCGCCCTCGCCTACGCCGTCGCCGAGCGGGGTCGCTGAGCGCGCCGACGTCTGGCTGACGAACGGCGCGCACGGCGTCGCGACCAATGACGCGCGCGGCCACTCATTCGTCGTGACCGAGCACGGCAACGGCGCCACCCGGTTGCTGGTCGAGCTAGGGCCCGATGGCTCCGAGCTGCAGCACTGGACAGTTCCCGAATCGGCGCTGTTCGTCGCCCAGCGTGAGGGGGCCGTCTGGATCTGGGGTGGCGGCGACGGCGCGTTCCCGACTCCGATCGTCACGGCGGTCGACGTGCAGTCTGGTACGACGGCCTCGGTCGAGCTCGATCAGTACGGCGCTGTCACCGACCTCGCCATCACCGAGGGCGGATCCGCCTGGGCCGTGGTCGCCGATCACGTCCTTCAGCTCAGGGCCGTCGACGGCAAGGTCACCGTCGTCGCGGTGATCCCGCTCACCGGAGCACAGCGAATCGTCAGCACCGTCAACGGTCACCTGTGGGTCCAGGCGGACACGCAACTCATCGAGCTGGTCCCGACCGGGGCAGCGGGCGCGGAGCAGGGCGTCACCGTCCACTGGGCCGGGACGCTGTTCGCCGCCGCCCCCGAGGGTGAGCGGTTGTGGGTCGAGAACGACTCGCGTCAGATCGCGTTGCTCGACCCGCTCGCGCTGTCCGACGGGGCGGGTCGTGCATCGACAGACCAGGTGCTGGACCTCCCCGCACCCGCCTCGGTGATAGCGCCCGACGGGATCGGCGGGCTCTTCGTCGCCTTCCTGGGTGGCGGCCTCGCGTATTACGACCCGCAGGCGGTGCGAAGCGACGGGCCACCGGCGGCGAGGCTTGCGCGGGCAACGGTCGACGTGGAGACCATGGCGACGACGCTCGACGGCGGCGTCATCCTCCAGGACTACGGGGGCGTTGCCGAGCACTGGCTGCCATCGGCGTGACGCGCCCCGCCTGCCGGCTCGCTGCGGTAATCTCGGTCGGCGCGGCCGCGAGGTCGCGAGGAGGCTTCGCCTAGTCCGGTCTATGGCGCCGCACTGCTAATGCGGTTTGGGTTCATCGCCCATCCGGGGTTCAAATCCCCGAGCCTCCGCAGGAGGAGACTGCCCTACGTCGAAGCCGTCAGGATGCGCCGACGACTCCCCCTCGTCGTCGCGGCGGCCTGTTTGAGCACCCTCGCGGTGCCTGCCGTCGCGTCGTCCAGCCACCACGCCCGTGCCAAGCACAGCTACGACGTGACCATCACCCGCACGGAATACGGCATCCCGCACATCGTCGCCCGTGACTTCGGCTCGCTCGGCTACGGCTACGGCTACGCGTTCGCCCAGGACAACCTCTGCACGATGGCGGCGGACTACATCACCGTCGAGGGCCGGCGCAGCCAGTGGTTCGGAGCAGACGAGTCCTACACGATGCAGGGCAACGGCGTGACGGTCAGCAACCTCGACTCCGACATCTTCTGGACCCAGGTCCGCCAGTCGCACATCATCGACCACCTCCTTGCCCGGCCCGAGCCGTTCGGTCCCAAACCGGCGATCAAGCAGGCGGTCAAGGGCTACGTCGCCGGCTACAACCGCTGGCTGAAGGCCGTCGGGGGCCCAGCCGGCATCAAGGACCCGGCCTGCCACGGCAAGAAGTGGGTGCACCCGATCACCGTGCAGGACGCCTTCCTGCGCTTCTACCAGCTCGTGCTGCTGGCCGGGCAGGACGTCGTGATGCCCGGCATCGCGCAGGCCCGCCCACCCTCCCCGTCGGACCCCGCACCGACTGCGCCGATGAACCCGCAAAAGGCCGCGCGGCTGCTGCAGGTCGGCTGGCACCGCGCCATGGGCGGTCTCGGCTCCAACGCGGTCGCGGTCGGCAGCGCCGGCACGAGGAACCATCACGGGCTGCTGCTCGGCAACCCGCACTTCCCCTGGACCGACACCGAGCGCTTCTACCAAGCTCATCTCACGATCCCCGGCGTGGTCGACGTGACCGGTGCATCGCTGTTCGGCGTGCCGATCGTCCTCATCGGCCACAACAAGACGATGGCGTGGAGCCACACCGTCTCCACCGCGTTTCGCTTCACGCCCTACCAGCTGACCTTGGTGCCGGGCGACCCCACGTCGTACGTCTTCGACGGCGCACCGACGAAGATGCAGCAGCGCAAGGTCACGGTCACCGTCAAGCGCGCCAGTGCCGGGCACCCCGCCGTGAACGTCACCCACACGCTGTGGTGGACGCGTTACGGACCGGTCTTCAACTCCATCCTCGGCATCCCGCTGCCCTGGACCACCACGACCGCCTTCGCGATCCGCGACGCCAACGTCGACAACTTCCGCATCTTCAACCACTTCCTCGAGACCGACCAGGCGCCGTCGGCCAAGGCGATGCTGGGCATCCTCGAGAAATACCAGGGCATCCCGTGGGTCAACACGATCGTCGCCGACAAGGGTGGCCACGCGCTCTACGCCGACATCGGCACGATGCCCAACGTCACCGACGCGCTGGCGCAACAGTGCGACACCGCAGTCGGCGCGGCGACGTTCAAGCTCCTCGGCCTGCCGGTGCTCGACGGTTCGCGATCGGCGTGTGACTGGCTCGTCGACAAGGACGCGGTGCAGCCCGGTCTCATCGGGCCGAGCCACCAGCCGCACCTGTTCCGCTCCGACTACGTCACCAACTCCAACGACTCGTATTGGCTGTCCAACCCGAAGCATCCGCTTGAAGGCTTCGCGCGCATCATCGGTGACGAGCGGACGCCGCGGTCGCTGCGCACCCGCATCGGCCTGATCATGACGGCGGCCAACGCCAAGAAGGGGTTCACCCGACGCGCCATGCAGGACGAGGTCTTCGGCAACAAGCAGTACGCCGCGATGATGACCCGCGACGACCTCGTGTCGACCTGTGAGCAGGACTCGTTCACCGGCTACCTTCCGACGTCGTCCGGGCAGCCGGTCGAGGTCGGCGATGCGTGCACGGTGCTGAAGAAGTGGAACCTCAAGGAGAACGTCGACTCGCGCGGCGCCGTGCTGTTCCGCCGGTTCTGGGACCACCTCGCGAGCAGCACCCAGGGCACCGCCTACAACTACTCGCACGTGGCGCCGTACTGGAAGACGCCGTTCGACGCGAACAACGCCGTGCGTACGCCGGCCGGCCTCGACACCGCCGACCCGGAAGTGCCGGTGGCGCTCGGTGACGCGATCGCCGACCTGCGCGCCGCGAAGATGCCGTTCGACATCCCGCTCGGCAACGCGCAGTTCATCAAGAAGAACGGCGTGCGCTACCCGATCTCCGGCGGCACCGGCGACCCCAAC
>JAVEEE010000323.1 GCA_030840615.1 Frankiaceae bacterium
TCATCAGCGCTCGCCCGATGGCGAGCATCTGCTGCTCCCCGCCGGACAAGGTGCCGGCGAGCTGGTCAGCGCGTTCCTCGAGCCGCGGGAAGTAGCCGTACACCCGCTCCCTCTGCTGCTTCTGCACCGGCCGGTTGGTCCAGGCGCCCAGCTCGAGGATGGTGCGCACGGACAGCGCCGGGAACACCCGACGGCCCTCCGGGCAGAGCGCGACGCCGCGCTTGACGATCTCGGACGACGGCAGGCCGCTGATCACCTTGCCGTCGAAACGCACCTCGCCGCCCCAGGTCTTGAGCAGGCCGACGATCGTGTTGACGGTGGTGGACTTGCCCGCCCCGTTGAGGCCGAACATGACCGCGGTCTCACCCTCCGCGACACCGAACGAGACCCCTTGCAGCACCGGCACGCTGCCGTAGCCGGCGCGCAGCTCGTCGACCTCGAGCAGAGCACTCATGACGCTTCCTTCTTCGCCGGCGGCCGACGGCGCGGCGCTGCCTTGGTCGCCTTCTTGGCTTGCGCCGTCTTGCGGGGAGCGGACGTGCGCTTCACGGGCTTGGCGAGCGCGGCCTCGTCGGCCGGGGGCTCGTCGTCCGGCGTCTCGGTCTGCGCCAGCGCCTCGGGCGCCTCGCCACCGAGGTAGGCCGCCACGACCTCCGGGTGGTTGCGCACGTGGTCCGGGTCGCCCTCGGCGAGCAGCTTGCCGAAGTTGAGCACGTAGACGTAGTCGCACACCGCGGTCACGAGCGGCACGTGGTGCTCGATGAGCAGCATCGTCACGCCGAGCTCCTGGCGCAGGTTGAGCAGCCGCTCGCCGAGCTCGTCGGACTCCTCCGGCCCCATGCCGCTGGACGGCTCGTCGAGGAGCAGCAGCTGCGGGTCGGTGGCCAGCGCGCAGCCGAGCTCGAGCAGCTTCAGCGTGCCGTAGGGCAGCCCACCGATGCGACGGTCACGGATGTCCGCGAGACCGAGCAGGTCGAGGATCGCCTCCGCGTGTGCGGTCAGCTCCTTCTCGCGTTGCCGGACGGTGCCGAGGCCGACGATCGCCTGCGGCGCGCCGTAGCCGGCGCGGGTGTGCTGCGCCGTGAGCAGGTTTTCCAGCGCGGTCTCCGACTTGACCATGCCGACGTTCTGGAACGTGCGGCCGATGCCGAGCGCCGCCTTGCGGTGCGGCGGGACCTTGGTGACGTCACGGTCCTGGTAGTAGACCCGGCCGCGCGTCGGCTTGTAGAAGCCGGTGATGCAGTTGAACGCAGTGGTCTTGCCCGCGCCGTTGGGGCCCATCAGCCCGACGATCTCCCACTCGTCGACGCGCAGGTTGAGACCGTCGATCGCGGTGAGTCCACCGAACCGGATCGTGAGGTCGCGCACCTCAAGCACGGACACTGCTGCCCTCCATCGTCCCGACGCCGCCGCCGTCCGAGTCATGCAGGTTGAACTTGTGTCCGCCGAACCAGCGCGCGAACGGGCGGATCACCTGGCCTAGTCCACCGGGGTTGAGGATGACGGTCTGCAACAGCAGCACGGCGCCGATGACGTTGGAGATGTAGAACTTGTTGTTGCCGTAGTAGGTCGCCCAGTGCGTCTGCCTGGCGAACCACTCGAGGAACGGGCTCAGCGGGCTCACGAGAGCGAAGAACACCGACGCGGCGATGACGCCGCCGCGGTTGCCGAGGCCGCCGACGACAGCGACGACGACGAAGGTCAGAGCCAGGTTGAAACCGGCGATCGCCGTGAAGTCCTTGTCGGAGAACGCCTGCTCCCAGAACGCGAACACGCCACCGGCGAGCCCGGCCATGGCACCCGAGATGGTGAAGCCGAGCAGCTTGTAGCCGAGCACGTTGACGCCGAACGCCGAGGCGACCAGCTCGTTGTCGCGCAGTGCGACCAGCCCACGGCCGACCTTGGTACGGCGCACACACACGTCCACGTAGGCACAGATGAGAGCCATCGCGAGCGCGAACAAGTAGAAGCGGTACTCGGTCGCCATGAACGAGGGCCGGTATGCCGGGACCCCGGCGTCCTGCCCGTTGAGCGACGGAAGGGTGAAGACCGCATCGGCGAACACGCTGCCGAAGACCAACGTGACGAGCGCGAGGTAGAGGCCGCGGATCCGCAGCGCGACCGCGCCGAGCAGCAGTGCCGCCGCGCCGCTGGCGGCCGCGGCACAGACCATCCCGATCGCGAACGAGAAGCCGTCGGCAGGCCGCACGCCGGTGCTGACGACGTTGGCCGCCGTCAACGCGCCGAGACCCACGAACGCCTGATGTCCGAGCGAGATCTGCCCGGTGTAACCGGTCAGCACGTTCATCGACAGGCCGACCATGACGAAGATCGCGGCGTAGGCCGAGACATGGCCATACACATCGCTGTGCAGCGGCAGCAGCAGGACGAGCGCCACCAGCGGCGCCGCTGCGACGAACCGAACCCACAGGTAGGTCCGGCCAACGCGGTGCTCGCCTGCCACGGGGGCCAGTATCTGTGTCCCGGCCGCCACCTACGCCTCCTGCCCCAGCAGGCCGCGCGGCCGGACGAGTAGGACGAGCAGGAGCACCAGGAAAACCGCGAGCTCGGCCTGCCCGCTGTGCACGTGGTTCAGGCCGGGGACGAACTCGGCATCGGCGCTGGCGAATGCCTCGATCAGGCCCAACGACAAGCCGCCGACGAACGCACCGGGCAGGCTCGTCATCCCGCCGAGCACCGCAGCCGCGAAGGAGACGGTCAGCGTCGTCCCGGTGAAGGCACCCGGCGTCACTGATCCCGTCGGCGGCACCGCGAGCAGGATGCCGGCGACCCCCCCGAGCAGTCCTGCGATCCCCCACGAGATCAGCGAGATCCGTTCCACCGAGATGCCGACCACCCGGGCGGCGGTGGCGTCCTGGCTGACCGCGAGGATCGCTGTGCCGGTGTGGGTGTAACGGAAGAAGACGAACGCCCCGACCGCGAGCACGACCAGCATGGCCAGCTTCGCGATGTCCTGGTCGAGCACCGGGACGTTGTCGATGCGTCCGATGAACGGCTGCACCTTCAGCACGTCGCTGATGGTCGGGAGCGACTGGGTCTTGGGGTAGGGCAGCAGCCCTTCGACGCCGATGAGCAGCAGCGCCACGCCCACCGTGCCGACAACGAGGATGACCTTCGCTCGGTTGAACATCGGCCGGATCACCAGCCGCTCGGTGAGCAGGGCGATGCCGACCGATCCGAGCAGTCCCAGGACGGCCGCGAGGAAGAACGGCAGCTTCGGCAGGACGCCGGTGCCGGCGTAGAAGACGTAGGTGACGATCGCGCCGACGGTGGCGAACTCACCCTGAGCGAAGTTGAAGATGCGGTTGCTCTTGTAGAGCAGCACCAGGCCGAGCCCGAGCAGCCCGTAGGCGGCGCCGTTGGCGATGCCGTTGATCAGCGGGCTGAGAAAGTTGATCTGGCCGCTGAACTGCGAACCAGCTAGTAGTGCATCGTGCATGTCAGAACAGTGACAGGTAGTTGTTGCCGATGGTGTCCCACGATCCCGGCTGGTTCTGGTTGGGCTCGGTCTTGGCGCAGTTGACGCGCTGCACCCAGGCGCCGGTGCCGCCGAAGTGGCCACCGTGCCCGCGGAAGTCGACCGGCGGGTAGACCGAGCCCGGCACGACCGCACGTTCGGACGAGGCGATGAAGTTCTCCCGCGTCAAGTTGGAGCTGGCGTTCTTCAGCAGCGACCACAGCGTTTCCGAAAGTCCCCACAGGGCCCATTCGATGTCGTCGTACTTGCCGTTGTAGGCCTTCTTGAAGTCCTCGGTGGCGTGGTCGAGGCCTGGCGCCGGCGCGAGGAACCACGCATGCTTGCTGATCGCGTTCTTGGAGCTGGTGCAGATGTACTGCGCGACGGTGACCTCGGTGTAGGTGACGCCGGGGCCGACCCAGTCGGCAGAGCCGACGTGCGCACCGTAGTAGCCGCCGGTCATGAACACGAAGTAGCCCGGCGCCGCGTCGACGAAGATGGTCTTGAAGCCGTTGAGCGCGAGCTGCTGGCCGAACTGGGTGGCGGCCGCCTGGTAGTCGCCCTGCTGGTCGACCTTGTAGTTCTTGTAGGGGATCCCGGCCGCACTGAGCGCAGCCGCCATGCCGTCACGGGCGCCGGCGAAGTTGGGCGAGTTGCCGGTGACGATGGCCCAGGTGGCCTTCTTGCCCTTGATGTTGTCCGAGTCGACCCGCGACGCGGCGGGTGTCGCGATGTGCTGGTTCTGGGCGTTGCGCAGCACCAGCGAACCCTGCTGCTTGTAGGTGAGAGACACCGCGAAGTAGTTGTTCAAGCCGTCCAGACCGTTGTCGGTGACACCGGCCGAGAGGTAGGGCACACCGAGGCGCTGGATGTTGGGGTCGGTCGCGCAGGCCTGGATCTGGTCGGTGCCGCCGCCGCCGACGACGAAGAAGTCACGGGAGGCCATCTGGCCGCAGACGTTGTGGGCGCCGGCCGGCGTGTAGGTGTCGTCCTTGAACTCGACCTGGACCTGGCGGCCGCAGACCGTGTGGCCGGGCTGCTCCCAGAACGTGTCGGCCCCGGCCTGGAACGAGCTGTTCGGGAACGGGGTGCCGGTGCCGGTCAGCGGCGCGTGCAGGCCGATGTTGATCTTGGACGACGTGATGCCGGTGGTGGTGCCGCCGGTCGGGACGCCGCACGGCCCGCCGGCCGAGGGCTGCTGCCCGCCGCCACCGCCCCCGCCGCCGGTGCCGCCCGTGCTGCCGGTGCTGCCGGTCGTCCCGCCGGTCGTGCTGCCACCGCCGACGACACCACCAGAAGAACCGCCGGCGATCGTGCCGGTGCCGCCGGGGGTGGTCGTGCCGGTGCCGCCGACCACACCGGTCGTGCCGGTGGTCCCGGTGCCGGTGCTCGTTCCCGGGACGACCCCGCCCGCCGGTGTCTTCAGCGAGTCGGTGGCCTCGGGCTTGAGGCCACACGCCGCGGTCAAGGCCGACAGGACCACGGCCGAGGCCAGCAGTCGGGTGCCGATGCGGGGGGAGGTCATCGCAATCTCCGGGGGTCGGGGGCGGATCTGACGGCGGTCGGGCTCAGACCCGGCGCGGCGCGAGGGTCGGGGTGGGGTTGGTCTCGAGAGCAAGTGCGCGTTCGCGCTCCCGTTCACGCAGGACACGGCCGAGCCGGCTGGTGGTCGCAGTCGGCACCGGGACGGAGCTGTCGGCGAGGACCACGCCGGCCGTCACCATGAGCAGGGCCAGCGCGATGCCACCGATCCAGAACGCCGTGTTGGGTGCGGACGGCGCCGCCTCGGCACGGGCGACCGGTGCGCCGGTGCTGCCGCCGTCGCCGGCGACCTGCGGTGGCTGTCCGGCGTCACCGGTGGTGCTCGTCGTCGGTCCCGACGGCGGGAGGTTGTCCGGCCCGGACGGCGGCGGGACGGTGGAGCCCGTCGTGGCG
>JAVEEE010000346.1 GCA_030840615.1 Frankiaceae bacterium
AACGAAGGGTCGAGCCACTCCTCGCGGCATCCGGAGAACTATTTGTCCGGGTTTCTGCCGATCACGTGAGCAGGCAGCCCCCGGATCGAGGCGTCGAGCACCTCGACCGTGTGGGCCAGCCGCGGAGCTGATCCCTCTCCTGGTCCGAGCCGCTGCAGCGATGTGTGCAGCTGCATGAGGCAGCCGGGGTTGGCGCTGACCACGAGATCGGCTTCCGTCGCGGCCACGAGGGCCGCCTTGCGATCACCCAGCTCCCTGGCCGTCTCGGGCTGGAGGAGGTTGTAGACCCCGGCCGAGCCACAACAGATGTCGGGCTCGGTCACTTCGCGCAGCTGCAACCCGGGGATGCCAGCGAGCAACGCGCGGGGTTGGGCGCGGACGCCCTGCGCGTGCGCGAGGTGGCAGGCGTCGTGGTAGGCCACGGTGACGTCCAGCGGCTGCCGGACGGCTCGCGGTCCGAGCGACATCATGATCTCGCTGACGTCGCGGACCGAAGCGGCGAACGCCGCGGCGCGGTCAGCCCACCCGGGTTCGTCACGCAGCACCCAGCCGTAGTCCTTCATCGACGAGCCGCAACCCGCCGCGTTGACGACGACGGCGTCGAGCTCGAGACTTTCGAACGTCGCGATCAGGCGCTTGGCAAACGCGATCGACTCGTCCTCCCTGCCCATGTGCAGCGAGAGCGCGCCACAACAGCCCTGCACCCGCGGGGCAACCACGTCACAGCCCTCAGCGGCAAGCACCCGGGCGGTAGCCGCGTTGACGCCGCTGAAGAACTCACGTTGCACGCAGCCCAGCAGCATCCCGACCCGCGCCCTCCGCTCGCCTACTGCGGGTGTCAGCTCGGCCACCGGCTCGACCGTGGTGAGGGGTGGCAGCAGCTGCTCCATGGCGGCCAGCGCCGGCGGCAGATGCAGCCGTTGCACAGCGCGCCTGGCGCCCAGCCGCTGATAGGCGCTCAGTGCGGGCCGCAGCGCCCGCAGCCGGCGGGGATAGGGGAAGAGGCCGAACACGAGCGAGCGCAGGACGCGTTCGCGCCGGTTGCGCGGATGCCGGCGCTCGACCTGCGCCCGGGTGGCTTCGATCAGGCGGTCGTACTGCACGCCGGACGGACAGGCTGTGACGCACGCCATGCAGCCGAGGCACTGGTCGAAATGCCGGACCATCGTCGGGTCGAGCGGCTCTCCCTCGAGGCCTTGCTTCATCAGGTAGATCCGACCGCGTGGCGAGTCCATCTCCTCGCCCCACAGGAGATAGGTGGGACAGGTCGGCAGGCAGAACCCGCAGTGCACGCAGTCGGCGACCAGATCGGTCGGCGGCGGGTGATGGCCGTCGAAGGCGCCGACGACAGGCTCAGAGACCACCGACGAACCTCCCCGGCCGCATCCGACCGTCCGGGTCGAACCGCTCCTTGATCCGTTCCATCACGGCGAAGCCGCTTACCGGACCCCACACGTCGAGACCGTCCTTGACCGCGGGCGGGGCCTGGACGACGACCACGGTTCCGTCGTACGACGCGATGACCGCGCGCAGGTCGTCGAGCTCCGCTGAGGTCAGGCCCTTGGCGGCTGGCCACCCGGCCCACAGCACTCCACTGCCCAGATGCGCCGCGATGGCCGCATCCGGCCAGCGCCGGCGGATGGCTGTCACGGCCGGGCCGAGGCACGACAGCCGGTGCGTGACCTTCAGGGCGATGTCACCGGACTGCCACGGCCGCCGGCCGAAGCTGGCCGGAACGACGTCGGTGACGGCGTCAGATCCCAGCAACTGAGCCATCTCGGCGGCCTGCGGATCGGCGGCCGCCGCGGCGGTTTCGAGCAGGACGTGCGCTGCCCGACCGTCCCACTCGACGGCCGCCGGCTCGGCGGTGGACCGGGCCAGCGCGTCGGCCACCTGCGCCGGGTCCTCGGTGCTGACGGACACGACCCGCCGGGCCGCCGGCAGCGGATGCAGCCGGAACGTGCACGAGGCGATGATGCCGAGCGTGCCGAACGATCCGGTGAAGAGCTTGCCGAGGTCGTAGCCCGCGACGTTCTTGACGACCTTGCCGCCCGACCGGGCCACGATGCCGTCGACGAGGACGACCGTGATGCCGATGAGCAGGTCACGCGGGGTTCCGTAACGCAACCGCCGCGGCCCGCTTGCCGCCGCGGCCACCACGCCTCCGACAGTTGCTGCCACCTCTGGGGGGTCAAGCGCCAGCCACTGGCCGCTGCCCGCGAGCAGTCGCTGCAGCTCGCCGAGCCGGGTTCCGGCTTGGACGGTGACGACGAGGTCGGCTTCGGCGTGCTCGACGACGGTGTTCAAGGAGGTCGTGTCGACGATCACGTCCGCGGGCCGGCCGGGCGCCCCCCAACCCGACTTGGTGCCGGCGCCGCGAACATCGACCGACGCGCCGGTCGCAGCCGCGTCTCGCAGCACAGTGGCGAGATCGTCGATGGTGGACGGGGTGACGACCTCCATCAGAAGAGTCTGCTCATCAGAAGACTTCGGCGAGGCCGGCTTCCTGCAACGGGTGGACGCCGGTCCGGCGTCCGGGCCGCTCTCCGCACAGGCGCGGTGTCGGGAAGACCTTGCCGGGGTTGCACAGAGACGCCGGGTCGAACGCACAACGGACGAGCTGCATGACGTCGAGGTCGTCGTTGCTGAACATCCGACCCATGTGCTTCTTCTTGTCGTGACCTACGCCGTGCTCACCGGTGATCGACCCCCCGTGCTCGATGCAGAGGTCGAGGATCCGCATCGAGACCTCTTCGGCCCGCTCCGTCTCCCCTTTGCTCTCGTCGAACAGCACGAGTGGATGCAGGTTGCCGTCGCCGGCGTGGAACACGTTGGCCACACGGATCCCGCTCGCCTGCGCGAGAGCGGCGATGTCGCGCAAGACCTCCGGTAGCGCGGTGCGGGGCACCACTCCGTCCTGCACGATGTAGTCCGGGCTGATCCGACCCACCGCCGCAAAGGCCGATTTGCGGCCACGCCAGATCTGCGCCCGCTCGACGTCGTCGCTGGCGACGCGGATCTCGAAGGCGCCGGCCATCCGGCAGAACTCCTCGACGTCGGCAAGCTGAGCTTCGACCTCGATGGTCGGCCCGTCGAGCTCGACGATGAGCACGGCGCCGGCACCGGCGGGGTAGCGGCAGCGCACCGCGGCCTCGGCCGCCTCGATCGAGAGCGCATCCATCATCTCGACCGCCGCCGGCAGCACGCCCGCTGCGATCACGGCGCTCACCGCGGAGCCGGCCTCGTCCATGCCGTTGAACGCGGCCAACAACGTCTGGACGGATTCCGGCGATCGGGTGAGCCGCACGGTGACCTCGGTGGCGATGCCGAGCGTGCCCTCACTGCCGACGAACGCTCCGACGACGTCGTAGCCCACCGGGTCGGGCGCCCGGCCACCGAAGCGCTCCACCGAACCGTCCGGCATCACGATCTCGAGACCGGTGACGTGATGGGAGGTGAAGCCGTATTTCAAACAGTGCGCGCCGCCGGAGTTTTCCGCGACGTTGCCACCGATGGAGCAGACCTGCTGGCTCGACGGATCCGGCGCGTAGTAGTAGCCGGACGCCGCGACGCGCTTGCTGATGTCGAGGTTGACGACTCCCGGCTGCACGACCGCGCGCCGGTCGGCGATGTCGACGCTGCGCACCTCCGTCATGCGCGAAAGCACGATGAGCACGCCGTCCTCCCGCGGCAGCGCACCGCCCGACAGGCCGGTTCCGGCGCCACGCGCGACGAACGGCACGCCGAGCTCGTGACACCGGCCGACGACGAACGCCACCTGCTCGGTCGTCTCCGGCAGCACGACGAGCGCCGGGATGCAGCGGTAGGCCGTGAGCCCATCGCACTCATAGGTCCGCAGCTGCACCCGGTCGGTGACGACGGCGCGCTCGCCCAGCTCCCGGACACATGCGTCCGCGAGCGCGGCGAGGCCCGTCATGTCAGTCGAGGCGTTCGTACGCCGGCAGCGTGAGGAAGTCGAGGAAGTCGTCGGCGAGAGCGACCTCTTCGAAGATGTCGCGCGCCTCCTTCCAACGGCCGGCGTCGTAAGCATCCGCGCCGATGTCCGCGCGGATCCGGTCGGTCTCGTCGTCGGCAACCTTGCGGACGAGCTCGGCGGTGACATTCGCGCCGGTGTCCGAGAACGTGACGTCGTTGTGCACCTGCTGCCAGATCTGCGATCGTGAAATCTCTGCGGTGGCGGCGTCTTCCATCAGGTTGTGGATCGCGGCAGCGCCGACACCGCGCAGCCAGGACTCGATGTAGCGAATGCCTACGTCGACGTTGGTGCGCAGCCCCTGTTCGGTGATCTCACCGGGTGTCTCGCGCACCGCGAGCAGCTGGTCTGCCGTGACGTCGACGTCGGGACGCTGCTTGTCGATCTGGTTGGGCCTGTCGCCGAGCACCTTGTCGAACTCCGCGAGTGCCACCGGCACGAGGTCCGGGTGGGCGACCCACGTGCCGTCGAACCCCGCGGTCGCCTCCCTCTCCTTGTCTGCGGTGACCTTCGCGACGGCCTGGTCGTTGATCTCCTTGTCCTTGCGGCTCGGGATGAACGCGGCCATGCCACCCATCGCGAACGCACCGCGCTTGTGGCAGGTCTGGACGAGCAGCTCGCTGTAGGCGCGCATGAACGGAACGGTCATCGTCACGCTGTTGCGGTCGGGCAGCAGGTACTCCTCGCCGCGCTCTCGGAAGGTCTTGATCATCGAGAACATGTAGTCCCAACGGCCGGCGTTGAGTCCGTAGGAGTGGTCGCGCAGCTCGTAGAGGATCTCGTCCATCTCGAACGCCGCGGGGATGGTCTCGATGAGCACGGTGGCGCGGACGGTGCCGTGGGGGACCCCGAGCGCCTGCTGGGCGTGGGTGAACACGTCGTTCCACAACCGCGCTTCCCGGTGCGACTCCATCTTCGGCAGGTAGAGGTAGGGCCGGGTGCCCTTGTCGAGCAGCCGCTGAGCGTTGTGGAAGAAGAAGAGCCCGAAGTCGAACAGCGAGCCGCTCACCGGCTCGTCGTCGACGAGCAGATGCTTCTCCGGCAGATGCCAACCGCGCGGGCGTGGCATGAGCGCGGCAACCGTGTCCTTGAGCTTGTAGTCCTTGCCCTCGGGTGACGTGAAGTCGATCCGCCGCTCGATCGCGTCGGTCAGGTTGAGCTGGCCCTGGACCATGTTGGCCCAGGTGGGCGTGTTGGCGTCCTCGAAGTCGGCCATGAAGACCTTCGCGCCGGAGTTGAGCGCGTTGATGAGCATCTTGCGGTCCGTCGGGCCGGTGATCTCGACGCGACGGTCCTGGACATCTGCGGGCGGGGCCACCTGCCACCCGGTGTCCTCGCGCACGCCCTTGGTCTCGTCGAGGAAGTCGAGCTTGCCGGTCTCCGCAGCCTGCCGGCGACGCTCGCCGCGGCGGGACAGCAGCTCGACGCGAGTCGGACCGAACCGCCGCTGGAGGTCGGCCACGAAGGCCACCGCCTCGGGGGTCAGGACCTCGTCGTATCGATCGCCGGTGGGTCCCACGACCTTCGCGTCGCTGCTCGCCATGCCGTTGTCTCCTCGCTCAATGTCGAGACTCCATTGTCTCGCTCGACGGTGCGCATGAGGACGGCGGGTCAGCGTCGGCGACGGCGCCAGACGATGAGCAGAAGCAACGCGACGAAGCCTGCCAGCGGCGCGAGCCGCTTGGCGACCGAGCCGCCGGCGACCTCCAGCAGGTCGATCGCCTCGGCGGTTCGTCTCGGCGCCGGCGGCGCGACGGTCGACGGCGGCGTCTCAGCGGCACCGACGGCGGTGGCCGCCGGTGGGGCGGGAGCCGGTGGGGCGGGAGCCGGCGGCGGTGGCGCCGTGGCGGTCGGGCTGGCCAGCTCCTCGGCCAGACAGGCGGAGAACTGCCCGATGAGCTTCGCGCCGACCTCGGCCATGACGCCCCGACCGAACTGCGCCGGCTTGCCGGTCACGTTGAGGTCGGTCTCGACGCTCACGTTGGTCGAGCCACCGGCCTCCAGCAGCGCCGCCGTCACAGTCGCCGACGCCGTGCCGCTGCCACGGGCTTCCTTGCCCGACGCTTCGATCACCACCCGGTGCGTCGCCTCGTCGCGCGTAGAAAACGTCGCCTTCCCCTTGTAGGTCACCTGGATCGGGCCCACCTTCACCTTCACGCTTCCGGTGAAGTCGTCGCCGTCGACGGACAGCAAAGTGGCGCCGGGCATGCACGGGGCGATCCGCTCGACGTCGAGCAGCACCTTCCAGGCCTCGTCGACGGGCACGGGAACGGTGAACTCGTGCTCGAGCTTCATGTCGGGTCCTCCAGGAACTGGGTCAGGTCCTCAGGTGTGTCGATGTCGGTGTCACTGCCCAGATCGTCGCAGGCGACGGTGAGCACCTCGTCGGGATGTGCCCGTAACCAGCCACGGGCACCCACGTCACCGGTGGCCGAGGCCGACACCTCGCCCCAGATCGAGGCATCGAGCAGCACCGGGTTGCGCGGCTTGCCGTCGTACGACGCGACGACGGCTGACCGGCCGGGCTGCCATTCGGCGATGATCCGCCCGACGACCTGCGCAGTGACCAGCGGTTGGTCGACGAGGGTCACGACAACGGCGGGGGCCCGCAGGTCGGCAAGAGCGGCAAGTCCGCAGCGCAGGGACGAGCCCATGCCGTCCGCCCACGCATCGTTGACCACCACGATCGACCGGTCCAGGCGCGCCGCAGCAACGACGTCGGCGGCCCCGGCACCTAGCACCACCACCACCGGCTCACATCCTGCGTCGTGCAGCGTGTTCGCCGCTCGGTCGACGAGCAGGTCGGCTCCGAGCCGGAGCATCGCCTTTGGCGAGCCGAAACGGCGGCCCTCCCCCGCGGCCAGCACGAGTCCGGCCGGCTTCACGGCCGGGTCACACCGAGTCGAGCCGGGGCGCATGGCTGTGAATGGCCCCGTCCGTCTCGGCCAGGGGCCGCCCGCTACCGCCCCAACGCAGCCCGACGATCTCCGCGGCAATGGACACCGCGGTCTCCTCGGGAGTGCGGGCACCGATGTCGAGTCCGATCGGTGAGCGCAGCCGCTCCAGCTCCGCGTCGCTGAACCCGGTGTCGCGCAGCCGAGCCAACCGGTCGTCGTGGGTCCGGCGCGAACCCATCGCCCCTATGTAGGCGGCCGGCGTACGCAGCGCCACCTCGAGCAGCGGCACGTCGAACTTCGGGTCGTGCGTCAGCACTGCGATGACGGTTCGCTCGTCGACCACCGTGTCGGCGAGGTAGCGGTGCGGCCATTCGCATACGACTTCGTCTGCGTCGGGAAACCGTCGCTCGGTCGCGAAGACCGGGCGGGCGTCGCACACCGTGACGCGGTAGCCGAGGTATTTGCCGATGCGCGCGACGGCGGCAGCGAAGTCGATCGCACCGAAGACGAGCATTCGCGGCGGTGGGTTGAACGACTCGACGAAGACAGCCACCTCGTCCTGGCGGCGCTCGCCGTTGGGACCGTAGTGCCGGACGCCGGTCTGGCCCTGCGCCAGCAGCCCGCGCGCATCGTCGACGACAGCGGCGTCGAGCCCACTCGCGCCCAGCGTGCCTTCGACCCGGTCAGCCCAGACGGCGACGTGGGCGGCCAGCGGACCTTCACCGGAGATGATCGTGGCCAGCGCTACCGGCTCCTCGCGCGCGATCGAGGCCGTGACGGATGCGAAGGCCGGCTGAGTGGCGATGTCGACGGGGCGCACGAGAATGTCGAGGATCCCGCCGCAGGTCAGCCCCACGGAGAACGCGTCGTCGTCGCTGATGCCGTAG
>JAVEEE010000392.1 GCA_030840615.1 Frankiaceae bacterium
CCCGAGGAGAAGCAGCAGCGCACCGCCAAGCAGACACTCGAGATCTATGCGCCGCTTGCGCATCGGCTCGGCATGAACACAATCAAGTGGGAGCTCGAGGACCTTTCGTTCGGCACGCTGTATCCCAAGCGCTACGACGAGATCGTGCGGCTGGTCGCCGAGCGGGCACCTTCGCGTGACACGTTCCTCGCCACCGTGACCGAGGCGGTCTCCGACGAGCTTCGCAATGCGAAGGTCAAGGCCACGGTCACGGGTCGACCCAAGCACTACTACTCGATCTACCAGAAGATGATCGTTCGCGGTCGCGACTTCGCCGACATCTACGACCTGGTCGGGCTGCGCGTCCTCGTCGAGTCCGAACGCGACTGCTACGCGGCGCTCGGTGTCATTCACACGATGTGGTCGCCGGTGCCCGGTCGGTTCAAGGACTACATCGCGATGCCCAAGTTCAACCTCTACCAGGCGTTGCACACGACCGTGATCGGCCCCGAGGGCAAGCCGGTCGAGGTGCAGATCCGCACGCACAAGATGCACCAGCAGGCCGAGTACGGCATCGCCGCGCACTGGAAGTACAAGGAGCAGAGCGACGGCCAGCAGGACATGACGTGGCTGCGTCAGCTCGTCGAGTGGCAGCGGGAGACGGCGGACCCCAACGAGTTCCTCGACTCGCTGCGGTTCGACCTGCACGCACAGGAGGTGTTCGTCTTCACGCCCAAGGGTGAGGTCATCGCCCTCCCCGCGGACGGGACGCCGGTCGACTTCGCCTACGCCGTGCACACCGAGGTGGGGCATCGTTGCATCGGTGCACGCGTCAACGGCCGGCTGGTGCCGCTGGAGTCGTCACTCGACAACGGGGACGTCGTCGAGATCTTCACGTCCAAGGCCGAGACGGCCGGGCCGAGCCGCGACTGGATGGGCTTCGTCAAGTCGCCTCGCGCCCGCAACAAGATCCGGCAGTGGTTTGCCCGTGAGCGGCGTGAGGACGCGATCGACGAGGGCAAGGAAGCGATCAGCCGGATGATGCGCAAGCAGGGCCTGCCGCTGCAGCGCTTGTTCGGCGGTGACGCGCTCAGCACGCTGGCGAAGGACCTGCGCTACGTCGACGTGTCGGCGCTCTACGCCGCCGTCGGCGAGGGTCATGTGTCCGCGCAGACCGTCGTGCAGCGCCTCGTCCAGGCGCTGGGCGGCCCCGAGGGAGCGGTGGAGGACCTCGCCGAGACCGCGGTGCCCACCCGGGTCCAGCCCCGAGCCCGCCCGGCGGGCGATCCCGGTGTCGTCGTGAAGGACGCCACCGACGTCTGGGCCAAGCTCGCGCGCTGCTGCACGCCGGTGCCAGGTGACGAGATCATCGGCTTCGTCACCCGCGGCAACGGCGTCTCCGTCCATCGCACCGACTGCACCAACATCGGCCATCTGCTGAACCAGCAGGAACGCCTGGTCGACGTCGAGTGGGCACCCACCGCCGGCTCCGTTTTCCTCGTCGCCATCCAGGTCGAGGCCCTCGACCGGACCCGGTTACTGTCCGACGTCACTCGCGTGTTGTCAGACGCCCACGTCAACATCTTGTCGGCTTCCGTCGCGACGACACGCGATCGCGTCGCGGTCTCCCGCTTCACGTTCGAGATGGGCGACACCAAGCATCTCGGGCATCTGCTCCGCCTGGTCCGGGGTGTCGAGGGCGTCTACGACGCCTACCGGACGACCAGCGGCGTCTGACTCCGCGCCGGCTAGTCCAAAGGAACTCGGCTAGTCCAAAGGAACTCGGCTAGTCCAAAGGAACTATGCGCCCGCTCGGCCGGAGTGCCGATATTCGGGCTAATCGGATCGAGGCGGTTCCACCATGGGTCAGGAGACCGACGCGGCGACTCTCGCTGCCCGGCTGCTCGCCACAATCGCCCGCCGCGTCGGCGCGAGCCTTGCCCTCGACGAAACACTGGACGCCGTGGCCAACGCCGTGGTCGAGGCGTTGGCCTTTCGCGCTGCCGTGGTCAACCTCCTCGCCGAGGACCAGGAGCTCTACGTCGTAGCGGTCGCCGGCAGCGAGGAGATCCAGTCCGCTCTGCACGGCACGCATTCCAGCCGCGAAGCGTGGCAAGCGATGCTGGACGGAGCCACCCCGTGGGGTGACCTCCGGTTCCTCAGTCACGCGAGCCGGCTGCCTGAGGGCACCGGCGACATGCATTTCTACGTGCCGCCGACGCCCGTTCCGGACGACCAGGATACGAACCAATGGCATCCGCAGGACGCGCTGTTCGCGCCGCTGCTCGACAGCGCGGGTGTGCTGATCGGCGTTCTCAGCGTTGACGACCCGGTCGACGGGCGGCTGCCGACGCCGGTGCAGCGCGCGTTGCTCGAAGCCTTCGCCGTGCAAGCCGCGTTGGCCATCGAGCACGCCCGCGAACACAAGGCCTTGCAGGAAAGCGAGTTTCTGCTTCGCCGGATGTTCGACGAGTCGCCGATCGGAAAAGCGCTGTTCGGACCCGACGGACGGTTCGTCCGCGTCAACCGCGCCTACTGCGACTTCCTGGGTTACCGACCCGAGGACTTCATCGGGCGGCGCGTTGTCGACTTCGCGCATCCGGACGAGCGAGACAGCACGACCGCCCTCTCCCACGAGATTCGCGACGGGAGCAACCGGATCTCGAAGGTCGAGAAGCGCTACCTGCACGCCGACGGCCGGGAGCTGTGGGGTCGGCTGAGCCTCACCCGGCTTCGCGACGGCGACGAGAAGAGCGTGCTCGCCGCGATCGAAGACATCACCGAAGCACGCCAGGCCGAGACCCTGCTGCGGCACCACGCGCTGCACGACTCGTTGACCGGCCTGCCCAACCGCACGCTGATCTTCGACCGGCTCGACCAGGCGTTGGCCCGGGCCCGACGGGACGGGACAGAGGTCGCCGTCGTCGTCATCGACATCGACCACTTCAAGCTGGTCAACGACAGCTACGGGCACCCGGCGGGTGACCAGCTGCTCGTCGCGGTTGCCGGCGAGCTGCAGGCCGGTCTCCGTGCCATGGACACCGCGGGCCGCCTCGGCGGTGACGAGTTCGTCGTCGTGTGCGAGCAGATCAACGGCCCCGCCGACGCGGCGTTTGTCGCCGAGCGGCTGCGCACGGCCGTGCGAGTGCCCGTCAAGATCGACGGCGTGACCTTGTTGCCGTCGGCATCACTCGGCTGCACGCTCAGTGGCGAAGGTGCGACACCGGACCAGCTGATCGCCGAGGCGGACGCCGCGCTCTACCGCGCCAAGGCCGCCGGACGCGGGCGATTCGAGATGTTCGACGAGGCGATGCGGAGCACGTCACTCGCCCAGCTCGAGCTCCGGGCGCAGCTGGAAGACGCCGTACGTGCTGACCAGTTCCGGCTGCACTACCAGCCGATAGTCGACCTCGACACCGGGGCCACTCTGGGTTACGAGGCATTGCTGCGCTGGCAGCACCCCACCCGGGGACTGCTGTTGCCGGCTGACTTCCTGCCCGTCATCACCGACAGCGATCTCGACGCACCGGTGACGCAGTGGGTGCTGGGGCAGGCGTGTGCCGACGTCGCCACCATGACCGAATCGAACGTCGAACGACCCTTCGTGTCGGTCAACCTGTCGCCCAGACAGCTGGCCCGCGAGGATCTCTTGTCCGACGTGCAGTCGGCTCTCGACGCGTCTGGCCTGCCGGCGAAGCGACTGTGGCTCGAGATCACCGAGGAGCACCTTGTCGACCGACGGCATCGTCCGATCCTCGACCGGCTCCAGTCGCTGGGCTGCCGCGTCGTGCTGGACGACTTCGGGACCGGCTACTCGGGCCTCACCTATCTGCAACAGCTTCCCGTCAACGTCCTGAAGATCGACCGCGAGTTCATCGCGCGCATCGGCACCGACCGGGTGAGCGCAGGCATCACTGCGGCGGTCAGCGACCTGGCGGACGTGCTCGGCATTCGGGTCGTCGCCGAGGGTGTCGAGACTGCCGACCAGGCGGATCTTCTTCGTAACATGGGCGTAGGCCTGGCCCAGGGATACTTCTTCGGTAGGCCGGCGCCGTTCGTCGATGGCAAGCCGACTTCCGCGCCGGTCCCGCGCCTTCCGCGGCAGGGGGTAAGCCGTAGCCGTAAGGATCGTTCCGCTCAGCCGGCCCTCTGGACGGTGAACGACTCGATGACGACCGGCTGAAGCGGCGCCCCGTCACCCGGACCGTTGGTGTCGTCGCTCCCCTGATGCGCGACGGCACGGAGCACGTCCAGACCACTCACGACGTGACCAAACGGCGTGTAGGCAGGTGGAAGATCGGTGTCGGCGTAGACGAAGAAGAACTGGCTTCCACCGGTGTGTGGTTGTCCCGTGTTCGCCATCGCGACCGTGCCCGCGGGGTAACTCGCATGGGCGAGGTTCTCGTCGGGGATCGTGTAGCCCGGGCCACCCCTGCCGGTGCCGGTCGGGTCGCCGCACTGCAGCACGAAGATGCCCTGCTCTGTGAGGCGATGGCACGGTGAGTTGTCGAAGTAGTGATGTCCGGCGAGGAAGGCAAACGAGTTCACCGTCTGCCTGGCGTGCCTGGCGTCCAGTGCGATGACGATCGTGCCGCAGTTGGTGACGACGCGAGCTGTGTAGGCGACGGGTTGGATCGTGAT
>JAVEEE010000396.1 GCA_030840615.1 Frankiaceae bacterium
TGTCGCGGTGTCAGCCGGTGATCCGCACGTAGTCGACCCACAGCCGTGCGTTTTCGCAGGTCAACGGCTTGATTGACCGTGCCCTGCCCTTCACAATGGCCCGCGGGATGCCGATGCAGGCAAGGACACCTTAAGAGGTAGCAGGGCATTTCGGACCCTGACGATGCATCGAGGTACCGGTTGGGACTTGGCATGCGTGTCGGCGCTCGCAGGCGCGCAATCCTGGGCGGTGCTGCAGTCGTGAGCATCGGTTCGCTCGGCTTCGTCCTGGTTGGCGGAATCGTCACCGTCGCGGTGAACACCGCGACGACCGTCGTCGTAGCCGTGCTGCTGATCCGCGGGCCGCGGCGAACCGATGCGTTGATGCGCACGCGACTGCTGCTGCTCGGGGCACTTGGGACGGCGATTCTCTCGGGTGTCGCCGTGCTCGCCTACCGGCTTGCTACCGGCGACGCGCCGCCACATCCCTGGCTCTCGGATGCGATAAGCATCTGCTACGTACCGCTGACCGTCGTCGGACTCCTGCTGATCCCGTCCTCGTCACGGCGGGCAGGTGTCCGGCCTCGTGCCGTCGCAGACGGTGCGTTGGCCGCCTCATCTCTGTGGTACCTGTTGCTGGCCGTTGGTGTCGCCGGTCATCTTCGCCAGCTCGGCGAAGGATTCTGGGCGCAGGCCATCACCCTCGCGTATCCGATCGGCGACGTCTTCGTCGTGTCGACGGCGCTCGTCGTCATTGCGTACTGCGCGATGCCCGCCCAGCGGATGGTGCGCTGGATCGCGTTGGGACTGTCGCTCGTCGCCGCGCAGGACATCTGGTCGGCGCTTTCCGGGCAAGATCGTCGCATCGCGACTGTCGTTCTGCCGCTGATGTTCCAGTTGGGTTTGTTGTTGCTCGCCCTGGCGGCAGCCAGACCAGCGGTGTCGGCCATCGCGGATGCTGCCGAGCCCAACCGTTCCGCGCGTCTGCTCGGCGCATTGCCGTTCCTTCCGCTAGCCGCCTGCGTAGTGGCAACGACGCGGATGGTCGTGATCGGGGCCGGCATGCCCAGCGCGCAGGTGCTACCCGCCTTGTTGGTGGCGGTGGCTCTGATGGCTCGGCAGTGGACCAGCTCGCACGACAAACTGCGCCTCGTCTCTCAGTTGTTGCGGCGTGAACAGGAGCTGGAAGGAGCCTTGCGGCTGGACGACCTCACCGGGCTGGCCAACCGCGTCGGGTTCATCGAACGACTGCAACGCGCGCTCGCTGCGCCGGACCAGTGGCCGGTCACACTCGCGGTGCTGGACCTCAACGACTTCAAGCTCATCAACGACAACCACGGGCACCACGTCGGCGACGAGATGTTGCAGCAGGTCGCACGCCGTCTGCGCCAGACTGTCCGCGGCGGCGACATGGTGGTGCGGCTTGGTGGAGACGAGTTCGCGGTCCTCACCACGGGCAGTTGGGGCGGTGCCGGCGACAGCCTGGGAAGGCGGCTGCTGACCTGCTTCGACTCGCCAGTGACAGTCGATGGGCGCCGCTTCGAGATGACGGTCAGCGTCGGCATCGTCACTGCCCGACCGGACGACAACGCCGCAGCGCTACTGGCCCATGCTGACGCGGCGATGTACCAGGCGAAGGAGCGCAAGGACCGCGGCAGTCACGTCGAAGTGCTCGGGGCGGACAACCGTCACTCCACTGTCCGGCGGCTGCGCATTCGCGAGGACATCGGCTCCCCGTCGTTCCAGGACTTCTTCGTCGCCTATCAGCCCGTCGTCGACTTGGCCACCGGTCGCATTCGCGGCATGGAAGCGTTGATGCGTTGGCGCCATCCGGAGCTCGGGTTGATCCCACCGGATGAGTTCATTCCGCTGGCCGAGCAGGCCGGCACGATCGGAGTTCTCGGAGAACGCGTATTGGACACCGCTGTCGCAGACCTCGCGCGGCTGGCGGCGATCCGGCCACACCACCGCCTCGCCATCGGCGTCAACGTCTCGCCTCGCCAGCTCACCGACCCGACATTCGTCGAGCACGTTCTCGGGCTGATCCGCCTGCACGGCCTGACGCCTGACCAGCTGGTGCTGGAAGTGACCGAACAAGCCTTCGAGGCCGACCTGACTTCGGTGGCTGCCACGGTCGACGCACTGGCCACAGCCGGCGTCTCGGTAGCCGTCGACGACTTCGGCACCGGGTACTCCTCGCTGCGCTACCTGCAGCACCTGCGGCTCGAAGTCATGAAAATCGACCGCAGCTTCGTCGCCGAGATCCCCTCGGTTCGAGGCTCGCAGCTCGTCTCGTCCATCGCGACGATGGGTACGGCGCTCGGGCTGCAACTCGTGGCCGAGGGGATCGAGAACCTCGATCAGCTTCGCGTTCTCCAGTCGTTCAACTGCGAGCTCGGCCAGGGTTACCTGTTCAGCCCGCCGGTGCCGATCGAAGAGTTCGAACAGCTGATCACGACGGGGCACGTGTATCCGCTCGGAGACGGCGACGCCGCGCCGCTGGTGCCGACACCCCGCCCGGCCGCGGCCTAGACTTCGCCGGCGAGCTGGCGCGCTCGGAGGGACTCGAACCCCCAACCTCTTGATCCGTAGTCAAGTGCTCTATCCGTTGAGCTACGAGCGCCTGGCCTGCCGCAGCGGGCCGGGAGCAAGACTACCGGAGGGCGGCGGGGTCGATTTCCTCGAGCGCGGTGCCGCGGAAGTCGACCGTCCAGAGCTTTCCGGCCCAGCCGGCGAGCACGAACGGGTTGGTCAACCCGGTCGCCCAGCTGCCCAGCTGCTTGCCAGTCTTCGGGTCGATCTCGTGCAGTTCGCCGTTGGCATCGGGCACCCAGACGACGCCGTTGACCACGTCACCGTCGTTCGGCGCGCCGGCCAGCGGTACCGCCTCGAGCTGTCGCCCCGACCGCGGGTCGATGCGCACCAGCTGATCGGCGTCCGACACCCACAGCTGCCCGTCGCCCCAAGCCGTCCACGACGGGTTCGCGTCGAGCTTCGACATCCGCACCTTCAACGTCTCCGTGTCGATCCGCGCCAAGGTGCCGTCGATCATGCTGGTGGCCCACACGGCGCCGCCGGCCGGTGCGATGCCGACCGGGCTGTTGCCAACGTCGATCGCCGTGGTCTTGCGCGTCTTGGCGTCGATGCGGGTAACGGTGTCGTCGCCGTAGTTGGTCACCCAGGCTGCACCGGCCGCGAAGGTGACGTCGTACGGCGCCGCACCCACCTTCACCGTCGTAGCCGCGTTTGTCGTCGGGTCGATGCGCGTGACGGAGTCACCGCCGTAGTTCTCGACCCACACCGCGCCACCACCGACGGCGATGCCGCACGGCGACCGTCCCGTCTGCACCCTCGCGAGCACTTTGCGCGTCGCCGGATCGATGCGCAGTTCGACATCGTCGCCGTAGACGCTCACCCAAATCGATCCGAAGCCGCCCTCGACCGCGCACGGCTTCGATCCGACGGTGAGCTTTGCCAGCACGTACGCCGGAGGGCCGGTTGCGGTCGGTGTCGTTGCCGGCCCCGGTGACGAGGCAGACCCCGAGCAGGCAGCGAGGACAAGCATCGCTCCGGCCAGGAGGCCGGCGCGCGTCCTTCGCATCTCCGACCCCCTCACGAGCCCCGGTTGACTGCGTCGCGAAGTTATTGCGAATTCGCAGTATCAGCAAGGGTCGAGTTAGAATCGTGATCGTGGCGTTGAGGCACCGCGGTCCGCTCCTGCTTGCCTATGCGCTGTTCCAGCAGACTGCGCGCCTTCTCGACGAGCACATGGACATGTCGCGGATGGCCGGCGGTTCGTTCGCGGTCTACAGCGTCATCGGCGCAGAGGGTCCCGCCACCCCGAGCCGGCTCGCCGACATCCTCGGCATGCCACCCACGTCGTTGTCCTACGTGCTGCGCCGGATGCACGAGCTTGGTCACCTGCGCCGGGTTCGCAACCCCGCTGATGGTCGGTCGGTGCTCGTCGAGCTGACCGCCAAGGGACGTCGGGTGCTCGCCGACGCCCTCGGCGGATTCCTCGCCGCCATCACCGCGTTCCGCGCCGAGCTCGACGTCGACGAGCCCGAGCTGCTCCGACACCTCGAAGCCATGTCGGGTGCGCTCAGTCGCGCGACCGACGCGTCCGCTGCCGCCGACCGCGACGTGAGCTGACGCCGGCCCCAGCGCTCAGGCCAAAGCCCCGACGGTCAGCGCCATGAGCAGCCGGCGGCGACAGTCCAGCACGGCCGCGAGCCGGTTCATCTCAGTCGCGGTGAACCGGATCGCGTAGGGACGGACCGCCATCAGCACGAACGACGGGCGCGGCGCGTCCGGAGCCGCCAGCACCCAAACCCCCGAGCCGCCATCGCCGGACAGCGACCCCCGAAGCGGCTCGGGGGCGACATCGACCCGCTGCACCACTGGCCAGCCCCGGCGGATCGCGGCGAGGCCGATCGGCCACTGGGCGGCTTCGGCGCTCGTGAACACATGCACGGGGTCGATCCCGGTGAGCAGGCCGACGCCCGTCGCGAGCGCGCTCTTGCGGTTGGGCCGCTCGAGGGTCGCGGTCACCCACGTCAGGGCCGTCACCGCCGGATCGCCGCGCATGTCGCACGGGCCGACGGACAGCAGCAACGCGCCGGCGGCCGCGAGCGAGCGCTCGAGCTCGGCTGTGGCCAGCGGCTCGGCTGCGTGGACGACGATCTCGTCGACCGCGCGCGGGCCTTCGACCTCGTGGATGGAGACCTCGACGACGTTCAGGCCCTCGGCGGCGAGCACCCGGCTGACCGCGGCCAGCGCACCCGGATGGTCGGGCAGCTCGATGCGCAGCCGCGCGAAGACCATCATCGGACCGGCCGGCACACGCACAGCCGCGCCAGCCCGTCGATCCGGCGTACCGCATCGAGCACCCGGCGCCCGTCGTCCTGGCCGTGCACCTCCGCATGACCGATGACGTCGTAGGGGCCCGACGTAACGGCTGCGCCGACCACCCCGGGGATGGTCGAGACCGCGGCGGCCACCGCCTCGGCGGTGCCGATATCGGCCTGCAGCAGGAGGATCACCGGACGAAGTCTGCGCCGCTTCGGTCACGGTCGGTTTTCCGCCATGCAACAGCTGTGTTGCGTCACCTCGACTCGTCGGCCCAGCTGGCAACGACCAGGACTTGCAAAAGTATTGGCAGGTTTTCTATTATCTCTTCATCAGCAATGCGGGCGATGGCTCGCCAGTTCTCAGGAGGTGTAGGCACCATGCTGCTGGAGCGCTTCGACCCCTTCCTCGCCGAGTTCGATCGGCTCACGCAGCGCACGTTCGGGACATCTGACGGCGTCGGCCTTCCGATGGACGTGATCCGTCGCGGTGAGGAGCTCGTCGTCCGCGTCGACCTTCCCGGTGTCGCGTCGGACAAGATCGACCTGACCGTGGAGAACCACGTGCTCACCATCACCGCCGAGCGCCGGGCGAGCTACGGCGAGGGCGACCAGGTCCTCGCTCAGGAGCGCTTCGACGGCGTGATCAGCCGCCGGCTTCGCGTCCCCGACTGGGTCGACGCCGAGGCCGTGACGGCCGACTACGCCGACGGCGTGCTGACGATCGCCCTGCCGCTGGCGGAGAAGGCCAAGCCGCGGCGCATCACCGTGGCGACCTCCGCCCAGGGCACCGAGCAGACGCAGATCACGTGCTGAGCCGGATCACCGGAGCGACGACGGATGCGCCTGCCGCATGACGAGGACAGTGGCCTGCCGATCTTCACAGTCGGCCAGGTCGCCGACATGCTCGACGTGCGGCAGGCGTTCCTTCGCCGACTCGAGTCCCAGGAGCTCGTGAACCCCGAGCGGTCCGACGGCAACCAACGTCGTTACAGCCGCGACGACATCGACCGGGTCACCCACATCTGCGACCTCGTCGACGACGGCCTCACTCTCGCCGGAGTCCGCCGTGTGCTCGAGCTGCAGGCCGAGGTCACATCGCTGAAGAAGCAGCTCGCCGAGGCCAAGCGCAAGCAATAGGGGCGCTGACCTTCCAACCGCACGGGCGATACTGCCTGCGTGAGCGAGGCGAGATCGGTCTTCCGTGCCCCGCTGCGGGCCTTCGTCCGCACGGAGGTCGGCGGAGCCACCGTGCTCGTCGTGTCCGCGGTCGCAGCCCTGCTGTGGGTCAACATCGACTCCTCGTCGTACGACGACATCTGGCACACCACGCTGTCGGTCGGCTTGGGCGACGACAGCGTCGCCCAGGATCTCCGCGGCTGGGTCAACAGCGGCCTCATGACCTTCTTCTTCTTCGTCGTCGGACTCGAAGCCCGTCGGGAGCTCGACATCGGTGAGCTGCGCGAGCGGCAACGGGTCGTCCTTCCGCTGCTGGCGGGGCTGGCCGGGATGGCACTGCCCGTGCTCATCTATCTCGCGATCAACTCGGGAGACCCGTCGGCGCACGGCTGGGGCGCGGCGATGTCGACGGACACGGCGTTCGCGCTGGGCGTGCTCACACTCGTCGGGCCTCGTTTCCCCGACCGCCTGCGCGCCTTCATGCTCGCCGTCGTCGTCGTCGACGACATCGTCGCCCTGCTCGTCATCGCAACGGCCTACACCGACCGGGTGGCGACTCGGGCGCTGCTTGTCGCGCTCGCTCTCTTCGCCCTCGTGCTCGTCATCCGCTGGCGCAAGGTACGCAACGGACTGGCCTACGCGCTGGTCGGTGCCGCGATGTGGGTGGCGTTGTTCAAGTCCGGCATCGACCCGGTCGTCGCCGGCCTGGCCCTCGGCTTGCTGACCTATGCCTACCCGGCGGTGCGCACCGACCTCGAACGAGCGACCGAGGACTTCCGGCTGTTCCGGGAGCAGCCCACTCCCGAGCTCGCCCGGCGCGCCCGGGCCACCGTCGCGTCCGCGATCTCACCCAATGAACGCCTCGCCGAGCTCTGGCATCCATGGACGAGCCTGCTCGTCGTACCGCTGTTCGCGGTTGCCAACGCGGGCATCCCGATCAGCGGCCGGTTCCTCGCCGATGCCTTCACCTCCGCGCCGACGCTCGGAATCCTCCTGGGCTACGTCCTCGGCAAGCCCGTCGGCATCGCCGGCGTCTCCTGGCTGGTGAGCCGACTCAGCCGCGGTCGCTGGCATCCGCCGATCGGCTGGGCGTCGGTCATCGGTGCGGGCGCTGTCGCCGGCATCGGGTTCACGGTGTCGCTGCTGATCGCCTCGCTCGCATTCGACGGGGTGCAGCTGCAGCAGGCCAAGGCCGGCGTGCTCGCCGCGGCCGTCACTTCGGCGCTGCTGTCCTTCGCCGTCTTCCGCGTCATCGAGCTGCTGCCGCAGCAGCTCCGCATCCGAGCCGTGCTCGGCACGTCGGACACCATCGTCGACCTCGCGGACCCGGTCGACCCGAAGCGGGACCACATCCGCGGGCCGCTGGAGTCGCCGGTGACCGTCGTCGAGTACGGCGACCTCGAATGCCCGTATTGCGGGCAAGCGGAGCCGGTCGTCCGCGAGCTACTCGCGGACTTCGGTGACCTGCGCTACGTGTGGCGGCACTTCCCCCTCGCCGACGTGCATCCGCACGCCAACATGGCCGCCGAGGCGACCGAGGCTGCCGCTGTCCAGGGGGCGTTCTGGGAGATGCACGACCTGATGTTCGAGCACCAGGACGCACTTCGGTTGGCGGACATCGTCGGCTACGCGACGCAGCTCGGCCTCGACGTCGAACGGTTCAAGAGCGACGTGCAGGAGCACGTGTTCGCCGGGCGGGTGGCGAGCGATGTCGACAGCGGCGACCTGAGCGGCGTGGGCGGCACACCCACGTTCTTCGTCAACGGTCGCCGCCATCAAGGCGCCTTCGACATCGAGACCTTGTCGGCAGCCGTGCGAGCCGCTCGGGCGCGAGCTGCGATCGCGGGCTG
>JAVEEE010000437.1 GCA_030840615.1 Frankiaceae bacterium
CGGGTCACGGTGCTGTTCGACACGATGGGCTACAAGACCGTGAAGCTCGACGCCGTGAAGCCCACGGGAGACACGTCGTGACGGTCCGCGACGCCGTCGTCATCGGCGGCGGCCCGGCCGGCTTGGCAGCCGCCACCTGGCTGGCCCGCTATCGGCGTGACGTCGTTGTCGTCGACTCCGGCGATTACCGCGCGGCGAGTGTCGAGCAGTCCCACGGCTACCTGGCCCGCGACCCGCAAGACCCGCTGCAGTTCCTGCAGACCGCCCGCGAGCAGCTGCTCGGCTATCGCACCGTCTCCTATCTGCGCAGCTCGGTCGTGGACGCCCGTCAGGTCGGGGAGCATTTCGTGCTGGCGTGCGCCGACGGAAGCGAGCTGGTCGCGCTCCGCGTCGTACTGGCGACCGGGGTCGTCGATGCCTGTCCCGAGATTGCGGGCTTCGCCGCCCACTACGGCGCTTCGGCTTTCCACTGTCCGGCCTGTGACGGCTACGAGGCGGAGGGCCGAGACGTCGTGGCCTTCGGCTGGGACGAGCGGCTCGTCGGCTTCGCGACCTCGTTGCTCAACTGGGCGCGGTCGGTGACCGTGCTGACCAGCGGCCGGCGCTTCGACGGCGACCAGGCGTGCCTCGACGTCCTCGGTCGGCACGGGGTCGAGGTCGTGGAGACACCGGCCGCCCGCATGGTCGGCGACCGCGGCGACCTTCGTGGCGTCGAGCTCGGCGACGGCCGGGTGGTGCCTGCGTCGCTGCTGTTCTTCTCTGTCGCCCACGAGCCCCGGACGGAGATTGCTCGTGCGCTCGGCTGCGAGATCGATGCCGACGGTTACGTCCGGATCGATGCCGACGGCCGGACGTCGGTCGCCGGCGTCTTCGCGGCGGGGGACCTGGTCCCCGGGGTCCAGCTGGTCCAGGCCGCGGCCGCCCAGGGGGTGGGGGCGGGGATTGGCGCCGCTTTGTCCCTCCAGGGCGAGGCAGGCTCCCCGCTCTCACCGCCCCCGGCCCCGGACGGGCCGGCCGAGGTCGAAGGCGCCACACGCGGAGGCCGGTGACTGCTCACCACGGATTTTTGCCGCGGACTGTCGCCGGGGCGCCATGATCTGCCACGATCGCCGCGACGGGGAAGGAGACCCATGAGCCGCGACACCGAGGACAGCGTGGCTGTCGTCGTTTTCCGCGAGGAAGGCGTGTGGCAGTCGGGCCTGCTCCCCGAGACAGTCGCGGAGGATCTCGACGGCCTGGTCGGTGTCCTTCGCCAACAGCCGGGGGAGCACGGTGCGATCGGGCTCGTCAACGTGGCCGACGAGTTCTTCGTGGCCGTCCGGGTCCGCGGCGAGGACGTGCGCCTGCTGCTGTCCGACGTCACCGCGTCGGTCGCGTGGGACCTCGCCCGCCAGGTCGTCGACCGGTTGGGGATCCCGGCGCCCGGTGACGACGACCTCGAAGACGTCTGGCCGGCTGGTGACCTGTCGATGTTCGCGGATCTCGGGCTCGACGAGATGGAGCTGGGCGCGGTCCTCGCCGACCTTGACGCCTACGCCGACGAGATGTTGCAGGCGGTGGCGCGCCGCGTGGGATTCGCCGACGTTTACGACCGTGCCGTCGAGGCAGCGGTTCACTAGCGACCTGGAAGGACGACCTTGCCGTATTTCGCCGCTGCGCTCGCTCGCCGGGCCTCTGAATGGACCGGTGAGGAGATCGACCTCAAAGGGGTTGAGGACCTCGACGCCGTGATCGAGGAGCTGCGTCGCGTCGGCGATGACGCGGAGACGCAGCTGCTCTTCGTCGAAGAGAACGACGAGTGGTTCGCGATCGTCCGCCTCGATGAGCTGGGCGACCCGAGGGTGTTCTTGTCCGACGGTCGCGCGATGGAGTCCAGCGAGCTGGGCGCGATCCTCGGCGAAGCAGCCGCGATCGCCGATCCGCCGGACGAGGACGCGGTCGAAGGCGACGAGGCGGAGGACGACGACGAGGAGGACGAGGCGACCCAGGTTGCCGGAGACCCTGTCGGTGACGTGGACCTGCTCGCCGACCTCGGCACGCCGTCGGCCCGGCTCCTCGCCCTGTGCGCCGAGGAGGGTCAGCTGCCGGCCGACATCATGAGCTCGCTGTGCGAGAGCGCGGGATGCCTGGAGACGCTCGACTCGTTGCGGATGGCCTGACCCGGCTCTGATGTCCCGACGCTGAATGGACAGCTACGACGACGTCATGCGCTTGGCGTTGACCGAAGCGCGCCGTGCTGCGGATGCCGGCGACGTGCCCATCGGTGCGGCCGTCGTCGACGAGGTCGGGGCTGTGCTCGCTGTCGCGGCCAACGAACGCGAGGCGACTGCCGACCCCACCGCACATGCAGAGGTATTGGCGTTGCGGCGCGCCGCTGCTGCTCGGGGAGCCGGCTGGCGACTCGACGCTTGCACCCTGGTCGTGACGCTCGAACCGTGCACGATGTGCGCCGGCGCGGCCGTGCTCGCCCGGGTCGCAAGAGTCGTCTACGGCGCTCCGGACCCAAAGGCCGGTGCCGTCGGCTCGCTGTGGGACGTCGTACGAGACCGTCGGCTGAACCACCGTCCGGAGGTCGTCGCCGGGGTGCTGGCAGACGAGTGCGGCGGGTTGCTCAGGGACTTCTTCACTGCCAACCGGGACGTGCCGCTCCGCTAGGCTGGACCACGGTGGAGTGTCCGAGCGGCCGAAGGAGCACGCCTCGAAAGCGTGTGAGGGGGCAACTCCTCCGTGGGTTCAAATCCCACCTCCACCGCCACGCTTACTCCCTCGCTGAGGGAACCTTCTTGTCGACCTGACCCCTCTTACCTTTGGGGAGGTCGCTGGTGCGCGATGACGAGGACTTCGGGCGCTTCGTCATGGAGTCCTACGCCGGGCTGGTCCGCCGTGCCTTCCTTCTCGTCGGCGATGCCGGGCACGCCGAGGACCTGGTGCAGACGGCGTTGACGGCTGCCTACCTGCGCTGGTGGCGCATCCGGGATCCGTCCGCCTACTTGCGGACGGTCATGTCCCGGACCGCGATCGGCTGGCGGGCCCGCCGCTGGAACGCGGAGCTCCCGACCGATCCGTTGCCCGAGCTGCCGCAACCGGAGGATCCGTACGGCGATGTCGTCGTCGGTGACTCAGTCCGCCGGGCCCTCATGGCCTTGCCCGGCGAGCAGCGAGCCGTCGTGGTGCTCCGCTACTTCGACAACTGCACGGAGGCCGAGATCGCCAAGGCGCTCGGCTGCTCCATCGGCACCGTGAAAAGCCGCGCATCCCGCGCGTTGGCAGCGATGCGCGCGGGCGGTCTGCTCGCCGAGGAAGGACAGATCCGATGACGGACAGCCCAACACCTCCTGAGTTCGAGGCCACCGGCGACGACGAAGGCCGGCTTCGCGGTCTGCTCAACGCCGCCTCCCGCACCGTGGCCGCAGGCGACGCGTTCTCCGCCATCTACGCCGTTCGCGGCCGGGCCCGCCGGCGCCGCTTCGTACGCGCGGCCGGCCTCGGCTGTGCCCTGGTCGGCATCACCGCCGCCGCCGTGGTGTCCGGCCGCGGCTCCGGGTCGTCCGCACCCGGCGCCGCGCCCACCCTGCCGCCGTACCGGTTGGCCGGCGCCCTGACCAGCTTCAACGGCTGCACCGACTATCTCGACTATGTGCGCGACGAGGCGGCGCAGCGGGTCGGCCCGTACGGGCTGCAGCCCTTCGGGCCGTATGGCTACCAACGTTTTCACGTGCCTGCTCCGTTTGGCTACGGCTTGACCGACGCTGCGTCCGGCGCTGCCTTGGAGTCGGTCTACAAGAATGCCGGTGCACCTGTCGCGCACTCGGCGACGACCGTGCAGGTGGCCGGCGTCGACGAGCCGGACACCGTCAAGACCGACGGACGCATCGTCGTGTCGCTCACCGGCCCGACACTGCGCGTGCTCGACACCCACGCCACCGTCCTGGGCACCGTGGCGCTCAACGGCGACACCGGCGGCGGCCTGCTCCTCGCCGGCGATCAAGCGGTGGTGCTGTCCACGACGAGCCCACCGCCGTCGCTGGTCGGCGGTTTCGACGGTTTCGGCGGCTATCCCTACTACTACAACGCATCGGCGCCCGCCCGCGCGGCGATCGTCGACCTCTCCGACCCGCATCATCCGCGGCTCGAGCGCACCTTCGAGTTCGACGGTGCCGTCGTCGCGGCGCGGCTCGTCGACGGCCAGGTCCGGCTGGTGCTGCGCTCGGACGGACCGCGGATCACCTTCCAGACTCCGTCGGCCCAGGGCGAGAGCCACGCCGCCAAGAACGCGAACCGGCGGCTGGTCGCCGCAAGCACCTTGGGCGACTGGCTGCCCGCTTGGCGACTCCAGAAGCCGGACGGCAGCACGACAGCTCGTCAGCCTCTGGCGGCCTGCAACGCCGTTGCCCGGCCGCGGCACGCGAGCGGCATCTCGACCGTCAGTGTCCTGTCCCTCGACCCGCAGAGCGATGCGCCGGGGGCGGCGACATCAGTCGTCGCCGCCGGGGACACGGTCTATGCGACGGCAGACCACGTGTACGTCGCCGGGCTGACCCAGCGTCCCCGACCGCGACAGCTTGATGGGCCGCGGTGCTGCACCTACCGCCCCGCCAGGATCCGGACCTGGATCTACGACTTCACCATCGCCGGTGCGGACCGGCCGCGGTTCGTCGGTGCCGGCCCGGTGCCCGGGTCACTGCTGAACAGCTATGCGATGGACCAGGACGAACGCGGCTATCTGCGCGTCGTCTCGACCGTGCAGACCCGGCACACCACCGACTCGCGCATCACCGTGCTCGCACTGTCCGGACGCAAGCTGGCACCCATCGGCGTCGTCGACGGTCTCGGGCATCGCCAGGAGGTCAAGGCAGTGCGGTTCCTCGGCGACGCTGCCTACGTCGTCACGTTCCGAACCTTCGACCCGCTCTACGTCGTCGACCTCCGCGACCCGCGCAGGCCCGTCGTCAGCGGCCGGCTCGAGCAGCCGGGATTCTCCGAGTTCCTCTACCCGCTGCCGGGTGACCACCTGCTCGGTGTCGGGGTCGCACTCGCCCACAACGAGGCGTCGAAGCTGCTCGTCTCCACCTACGACGTCAGCGACCCGGCGCACCCCCGCCGCGACGCCACGGCGACCCTCGCCCACGGTTACTTCGCCGGCTACGGCAACTACGACCCGCACGCGTTCCTCTACTGGCCGGCGACCGACCTCGCCGTGGTGGCACTGCCGGGCACGAGCGCCGGCAGAGGCGAGCCTGGCGCCGGCGCCTACCGCATCGGCGCGGGCGGCGGGCTGACCAGGCTGGCCACGCTCGCCCACCGACGGCTCGCACCCACCCGCACCGTCGTCGTCGGCACCGAGCTCTGGTCGTTCACCGCCGCCGGCGTCCTCGTCGCCGATCTCGATGCCCTCGGGACCACGAGCTGGCACCCCTACTGAGCACGAACCGGCGGCCGGTACAGCGCTGAGCCGCTCCCGGCGTCAAGCGGAAAGCGCGTTCGACCGATAGGACGGAGTGCGTACCTGTCCGTCCTGCGGCGGTTCGTCGCCGGCGCAGGCCGAATGGTGCGGCCTGTGCTTCGCCGCGCTGGGCGCACAACCTGTCGCCGCGGCGGTGAGCGCGGGCGTCTCCCGCTTCGGCATTTCGCCCAATCCGGTGGCTGCAGGTCCGGTGGCTGAGGCGCCGCCGGCCTACCCACCTCCGTCCCGCTACGCGCCCGCATCACCCGCCGCACCACCGGTTGTGCCGGCATCCGCCCCTGAGCCGCCGATGCTGCGCGGGCGGGCCCTGGTGCTCGTCGCCATCGCGATCGGGGTCGGGGCCGTCGGCATGGCGTTGTCATGGGCGCTCGGCCATGACGAGAGTCTCGAGCCCGAGGCCTACATCCGCTACGCCATCGTCATCACCCTCGGCGTCTACGTCGTCGTCGCCGCACTCATCGTCAGTCAGCTCGCACCCGGGGTGCGGCTGCGCTGGGGCGTGGGAAGTCCGGCCGGGGGCATCCTGTTCGGGGCCGCGGTGGGCGGTGGTCTCTCGGCGGCGCTCCTGACCGCGGTGAGCGCTGCCGCCGGTCATCTGTCACCGGACCCCCGCATCGTGACGATGATGAGCGAGGGTGACGCCGCACACCTCGTCGTCAGCGTGCTCATCGCCTGCGTCTGCGCACCACTCGTGGAAGAGGTGCTGTTCCGCGGCCTGCTGCTGGAGTCGCTGCGGTCGCACGGAACGCGGGTCGCCGTCCTCGTGTCCGGCGTCGCGTTCGCGGTCTGGCACCTCAACCCCGCGGCTCTTCGCTACTACGCGCTGATGGGCGCGATGCTCGGCGTCCTCTACGTCAAACGCGGCCTGATCTGCTCGATCTCGGCGCACGCGGCGTTCAACGGCGTACTGACCGTCGCCGCGCTCGCCGTCGTTCTCTCGCCGGCGAAAGTCGTGACCTCCGGGCATGTCTCGTTGCGCGCTCCCGGCGGCTGGAGCACGGTGCACGACGCCGACGCCGTCATCGCGATGACCGGACCGTCCGGTGCCTCGCTGCTCGTTGTCGACGTGCCGACGGTGGACGCGCCATCCGTCGACACGGTGATGCGGCGACTCCGCAGCGGAGTGCTGGACCAGACATTCCCCGGCCTTGCCGTCGACTCGTCAAGCACCCGGCAGGTCGACCTGCCCGCCGGGTCGGCGGTCGAGGTGGACGTCACGGCCGGAGGCCACCGCGGCACGATCGTGTTCCTGCCTCTGCGAGGCGAGTCGCTCGACATCGTGTTCGTCGGCGCCGGAAGCATGAAGGCGCAGGCCGACTTCCCGCGCATCCTCGAGAGCATGCGCGTCGGCTGACGTTCGCTGTCCTACGGCGGGCGGCCGGCGCTTCGTGCGTGGCGGAGGATGCGAGATTCGAACTCGCGAGGGGTTGCCCCCAACACGCTTTCCAAGCGTGCGCCCTAGGCCAACTAGGCGAATCCTCCGGCGGCGAGTCTAGACGGCTGTGGACCGGCGCTGCGGGTGCGCCGAGACGGCTAGAGTGGCGGCGACCCCTCGTGTGGCGTTACCCCGCCCAACTCCCCCAGGGCCGGAAGGCAGCAAGGGTAAGCGGGCTCTGGCGGGTGCACGGGGGGTCCTGTTCGCTGGGCTGCGCCCAGCTTCCCGGTCGGTGGGGAGGTCCCGTTGTCCCTTGCTCTCTATCGCAAGTACCGGCCCGGGGCGTTCGCGGAGGTTGTCGGCCAGGACCACGTCACCGAGCCGTTGCAGCAGGCGTTGCGCAGCGGCCGGGTCCATCACGCCTACCTGTTCAGCGGCCCGCGCGGCTGCGGCAAGACCTCGAGCGCGCGGATCCTCGCGCGGTCGCTCAACTGCGTGGAGGGTCCGACGCCGACCCCGTGCGCGGTCTGTGACTCGTGCGTCGCGCTCGCGCCCAACGGCGCCGGCAGCCTCGACGTCATCGAGATCGACGCCGCGTCGCACGGCCTCGTCGATGACGCCCGCGACCTGCGCGAGCGCGCGTTCTTCGCGCCGGTGTCCTCGCCGTTCAAGATCTACATCATCGACGAGGCACACATGATCAGCCCGGCGGCGTTCAACGCGCTGCTGAAAGTCGTCGAAGAGCCGCCGCCGCACGTGAAGTTCATCTTCGCGACGACGGAGCCGGACAAGGTGCTCCCGACCATCAAGTCGCGGACCTTCCACTACCGCTTCCGCCTCATCCCGCCCGCCGTGCTCCGCGAGTTCCTCGCCGGGCTCTGTGTCCGTGAGGGCATCGAGGTCGACCCGCTGGTGCTGCCGCTCGTCGTGCGCGCAGGCGCCGGCTCTGCCCGCGACGCGTTGTCGGTGCTCGACCAGCTGGCCGCGGGCGCGGACGAAGGCGGCGTGACCTATGACCGCGCGCTGTCGATCCTCGGCTACACCGACGCGGCCCTCCTCGACGACACCGTCGACGCCTTCACCGCCGCTGACGGCGCTGCGGTCTTCCGGGCCGTCGACCGGGTCATCGAGGCCGGGCTCGACCCGCGCCGGTTTGCCCAGGATCTGCTCGAGCGGTTTCGCGACCTGCTCGTCCTCGAGGCGGTGCCCGACGCGGGTGAGAGCGGCCTGCTCGACTCCCCGGCGGACGAGCTGGAACGGATGCGGGGCCAGGCTGCGCGCTTCGGCCGCCCCGCCCTTACCCGCGCAGCCGACGTCATGGCACTGGCGCTCGTCGACATGCGCGGCACGACGAGCCCGCGGCTGGTGCTCGAGCTCGCCTGCGCCCGGGTGCTGCTGCCAGCGGCGTCGTCGGACAACGCTGCGCTGCTCGCTCGCCTGGATCGGTTGGAGAAGCGGCTGTCGGTGACCGGAGAGCTGTCGCAGCCCGCACCCGCGCCGGCTGCACCCGCTGCGGTGTCAGATGAAGCACCGGTCGACCCACCGGCGGCGCCCGAAGCACACGAGATCCCGCCGCCGGTCGCCGATCCCGCGGCGCCGCCCGGCGGCGTCGACCTAGCGGCATTGCGTCGGCTGTGGGACGACGTGCTCGACGCGGTCAAACAGCGCAACCGTTCGGCGCACGCGATGTTGAAGGAATACGCCCAACTGGCAGCCGTCGATGGGCGCACGGTGACGCTGGCTTTCAAGAACGCGACCATCGGCCGGCAGTTCGAGTCACGGTCCAGCGACTACTTCCGCGAGGCCCTCCGGGAGGTCGCCGGAATCGACCTGCAAGTCCGCACCTCCACCGACGTGCCGGCGAGCGCCCTGACCACACCGTCGGTCGAGGTGCCGCAGTCAACCGGCACCGGGGCGCGTCCGGCGCAGCCCGTCGACGTGGTCGACGTGACCGACCCCAGCGACGACGACGAGCCGGCCGCGCCGGAGTCCACGCCCGAGGACGCCGTCGCGCTGCTGCAGCGTGACCTCGGCGCACAGGTGATCGGCGAGATCGACGGAGCCTGACCGTAGGCTGGCAGCCATGTCACCTCCTGGGCCCGGGCAGCCAAACATGCAGAAGCTGATGCAGCAGGCCCAGCAGATGCAGCAGCAGCTGATGGCCGCTCAGGCCGAGCTCGCCAACGTGCAGGTCGAGGGCACCGCGGGTGGTGGGCTGGTGCGCGTGGTGATGACCGGTGCGGGTGAGCTGACGAGCGTGACCATCGACCCGACCGTCGTCGACCCCGGCGACGTCGAGACGCTGCAGGATCTCGTGGTCGCCGCCGTGCGCGACGCAGCGCGCGGCGCCGCCGAGATGACGCAGGAAACCATGGGCCCGCTCGCCGGCGGCCTTGGCGGCCTTGGGCTGCCGGGGCTCTGAGCCATGTACGAGGGCGCGGTCCAGGACCTCATCGACGAGCTCGGCCGGCTGCCGGGCGTCGGGCCCAAGAGCGCGCAGCGGATCGCTTTTCACCTCCTCGCCGCCGACCCCGTCGACGTACGACGGCTGGTCAGCGCACTCACCGAGGTCAAGGACAAGGTGCGGTTCTGCTCGGTGTGCGGCAACGTGGCCGAGGAGGAGCAGTGCCGGATCTGCCGTGACCCGCGCCGCGACCTCGCGGTCATCTGCGTCGTCGAGGAGCCCAAGGATGTCGTGGCGATCGAGAAGACGCGTGAGTTCCGCGGTCGCTACCACGTGCTCGGCGGCGCGATCTCGCCGATCGAGGGAGTCGGCCCGGACGACCTGCGCATTCGTGAGCTGATGACCCGTCTCGCCGACGGGGCGGTCACCGAGCTGATCCTCGCCACCGACCCCAACCTCGAGGGTGAGGCCACCGCCACCTATCTCGCTCGGCTGGTCAAGCCCATGGATCTTCGGGTCACCCGCCTCGCCAGTGGCCTGCCGGTCGGCGGTGACCTCGAGTATGCCGACGAGGTGACACTCGGCCGGGCGTTCGAGGGTCGCCGGCTGCTCGACGTCTGAGTCGCTCTGACGTCGAGGTCAGCGTGGCAGCGGCGTCGGGCTCGAGTAGGGCACGAACGACGAGGCCGGCGGTGGCGCGACCTTGGCTGACCGCAAGTGGACAACGCTCCCGCTGGGATAGGTGATCGACGTCAGCAGCCCGTCCCCGCGGAAGCAGTACGTCCCCTTCTCGACCCGCGGTGCAGAAGCGCGCGACGTTGGTGCCACGTCGAAGCAGGTCCCCGGCTTCTCGCCCGGGCTGGGTGGGTCGAAGGGGCGCAGGTAGCGCACGCGATAGTCGCTCGGGTGTGTGGCGAGTGAGTCGATGTCGTCGGCGAACAGCTGCTCCGCCGACAGCCGCAGCTGCGGCGGGATCGGCTGGTTGCCCTTGGCGACCCGGAAGCACGTGCGGCGGTGCTGCGCGGCCCGGCACGAGTAGCTCGCCCTGGGTGTGACGATCAGTGTCGTCTTCGCGTTGTTGACGATGACGTCGACGCGCACCGCGACTGGTGTCCGCCACACGCGCCAGGTCGCCGATTTCGCGGGGTGTCGCTGACTGGCGACATAGGTGGCCGCATAGCTGCTGCCCGCGGCGGCCGTGGCCACCTGCTGCAGCATCTCGGCATCGGACAGCGTCGGACTTGTTGTGGGGCTGAGCGTCGTGAGCGTCGGTGTCGGTGTGGGCGTCGAGCTTCCGCCCGTGCACCCGGTGAGGGGCAGCAGCAGCAACGGCAGCGCCGGGGCGCGCCGAACCCAGCTGCTCTCTCGCCACGCATTCAGCACGCAGAGAGTCAAGCACGGAGCCCGAGTTCCGTAGACTGATCAACGTCCGCCACGCTCCGGGAAGGTCGTCTGATGCCGCTCGTCGTGCAGAAGTACGGCGGCTCCTCGGTGGGTGACGCCGAGCAGATCAAGCGGGTTGCCCAGCGCATCGTCGACGCCAAGCGCGCCGGCAGCGATGTCGTCGTGGTCGTCTCGGCCATGGGTGACACGACCGACAACATGCTCGACCTCGCTCAGCAGGTCTCACCGCTGCCGCCCCCCCGCGAGCTCGACATGCTGCTCACCGCGGGCGAGCGAATCTCCATGGCGCTGGTGGCGATGGCCATCGCCAACCTCGGGTTCGAGGCGCGGTCGTTCACCGGATCGCAGGCGGGCGTGATCACCGACTCCGTGCACGGCCGGGCGCGAATCATCGACGTGACACCTGGTCGCATCCGCGACGCATTGGACGCCGGCTACATCGCCATCGTCGCGGGCTTCCAGGGCGTCTCCCAGGACACCAAGGACATCACCACCCTCGGTCGCGGCGGCTCGGACACGACTGCGGTAGCGCTGGCCGCGGCGCTGCAGGCTGACGTCTGCGAGATCTACACCGACGTCGACGGTGTCTTCACGGCCGACCCGCGCCGGGTGGCCGACGCGCGGCGGCTGGAACGCATTTCGTATGAGGAGATGCTGGAGATGGCGGCGTCCGGCGCCAAGGTGCTCATGTTGCGCTGCGTCGAATACGCCCGGCGCTACGGCGTCAAGGTGCACGTGCGCTCGTCGTTCTCGGATAACAGCGGCACGTGGGTCGTTCACGTGCCCGAGGAGGAACAGGTGGAGCAGGCAATCATCTCGGGAGTCGCCCACGACCTCTCCGAGGCACGGATCACCGTGGTCGGCGTGCCGGACAAGCCAGGTGAGGCCGCGGCAATCTTCCGCACTGTCGCCGATGCCGACGTCAACATCGACATGATCGTGCAGAACGTCTCCGGGTCGACCGGTCGCACGGACATTTCCTTCACGCTGCCGAAGTCGGACGGCCCGAAAGCCATGGCTGCGCTCGAAAAGGTGCGGCCGAGCATCGGCTTCGAGTCGCTGCTCTACGACGACCACGTCGGCAAGGTCTCTCTCGTCGGTGCAGGGATGCGCTCGCATCCGGGTGTCTCGGCGAAGTTCTTCGAGGCGCTGGCGGCTGCCGCCGTCAACGTGCAGAACATCTCCACATCGGAGATCCGCATCTCGGTCGTCTGCGCCGACACCGACGTGCAAGCGGCTGTCCGGGCCGTCCACGACGCCTTCGAGTTGGGTGGCACTGAGGAAGCCGTCGTCTACGCGGGCACCGGCCGATGACATCCGGCGCGGGGGGAGGAGTCCGGGTCGGAGTCGTCGGGGCAACCGGCCAGGTCGGCACGGCGATGCGCCGGCTGCTCGTGGAGCGCGGGTTTCCCGTCGCCGAGATCCGCTTCTTCGCATCGTCCCGCTCGGCGGGCAGCACGCTTCCGTGGGACGGTCGCGATGTCGTGGTCGAGGATGCTGCGATCGCCGACCCACGAGGGCTCGACATCGTGCTGTTCTCGGCCGGCGCCACGACGTCCATGGCGCAGGCCGAGCGTTACGCCGCCGCCGGCGCAGTCGTCATCGACAACTCTTCGGCCTGGCGGATGCACCCGGACGTTCCGCTGATCGTCAGTGAGGTCAATCCCGAAGCCATCGCCGATGCGCGCTTGCGCATCATCGCCAACCCCAACTGCACGACGATGGCAGCGATGCCCGTGCTGAAGCCTCTGCACGACGAGGCCACCCTCGTGCGACTCGTGGCCAGCACCTACCAGGCCGTGTCCGGTAGCGGCGGGGCCGGCGTCGACGAGCTCGACAAGCAGGTGCGGCAGGTCGTCGACCGTGCGGCCGAGCTGACTCACGACGGCGCAGCCGTCACGTTCCCACAGCCGGAGAAGTTCGCCCGGCCGATCGCGTTCAACGTCCTGCCTCTCGCCGGCTCGATCGTCGACGACGGAAGCTTCGAGACCAACGAGGAGCAGAAGCTGCGCGACGAGACGCGCAAGATCCTCGCGATCCCGGACCTACCCGTCTCGGGCACCTGTGTTCGGGTGCCCGTGTTCACCGGTCACTCGCTGTCACTCAACGCCGAGTTCGCCAGCCCCCTGTCGGTCGCGCGGGCAACCGAGCTGCTGTCCGCCGCGCCCGGTGTCGAGCTCTCCGAGATCCCCACTCCCTTGCAGGCGGCCGGCGCCGACGCTTGTTTCGTCGGGCGGTTGCGCGTGGACCCGGGCGTTCCCGACGGCCGGGGTCTCGCGCTGTTCGTCAGCAGCGACAACCTGCGTAAGGGCGCGGCTCTCAACGCTGTACAGATCGCCGAGCTTGTCGCGGGGTCGGGGGCAGGCCTCAACGGCTAGGGCCGGGAGCCGCGGCGCCCACGATCACCACTTCGGCCGCACCCGGGCTGCCGCTCGCATGCTCGTCCCGCGTTACGCGGCCGGGTATGCCGCGCCACAACGGCGGCAGCGCGCCGATGATGAGGCCGCCTACTGCCGACGCGACGACGAACGGCACCCAGCGCGCGATCCCGAACATCGCACCGCTCGCCCCGGCGGCGACGGCGATGGCAGCAGTCTCTGCTGTCGTGAACAGACCCTGCGCGCGTCCCAGCGTCTCGGCAGTCGCGGTCTGGGTCAGCATCGACTGTGCCGCGGGAAACGCGACCGCGACCGCGATCGCCTCGATGACGCCGAGACCCATCAGCCAGCCGACCGTCGGCAGGAACGGATACAGCGCCGCGAACGCCGACGACGCGAGCAGCGCCACCACCACCAGCTTGCGGCGGTCGAGTCGGTCAGCCAGCCGTCCCGCGGTCGGTGAGAACGCGGCAAACGGGATCGCGAACAGCGTCCACGACAATCCGATCTGCCAGGGATGCGCGCCGCGGGAGTTCATGAGCAAGCTCCAGCACGTCTCGTAGACACCGGTGACAAGTCCGCCGGACACACCGACGAGCGCGACACCGACGAGCGCCCGCGAGATCGTCAACGGCGGCGGACGCTGCGGCGTGACCGGGGGCGGTGACACCGGCGTTGTACCGGCGAAGACCGGGATGATCGCCAGCAACGAGGCGCAGGCTGTGGCGATGAACAGCCAGCGCAGGTGTGCCAACCCGGCGACGCTGCCGGCCAGCGGGCCGATCGCCATGCCCGCGAGCTGCGCACCGAACACTGCGGAGAACGCCCGGCCGCGCCGCTCCAGCGGTACGACGACGCCGACAAGTGCGAGGCTTGCGACCTGCACGGCCCCTGCGCCGACTCCCTGCAGACTCCGCAGCCCGACGTAGCCGCCGTCGCCTACCGAGCCGATGTAGCCCAAGCTCGCTACGGCGTAGAGCACGAGCCCGGTGGCGATGACTCGCCGGTGCCCGATGCGGTCGGCGAGATGCCCCGCGGCGTACTGCGTGAGGACGCCGGCCACGAAGAACGACCCCATCACCGCACCGACGAGGGTGTCGGAGGTGCCGTGCCCGCGCAGGAAGAGCGGCAGCAGCGGAAGGACGGCGCTCGCCCCGACACCTTGGACGAACACGGCGACGATGAGCGCGCCGACGACCCGGGCGGCTGCGGGATCTGGTCCGGCAGCGCCTTCGAGCAGCCGGATGGGTCGCATGGGCGACAGTCTGCCGGTCACAGCGCCACGGCCACGAATGGGTTTCGCCACGATCGTCCCCGTGGCAGCGGACCTACGCCGCGAGGCCCTCGAGCAGACGATGCTGCTCGGGGCGCTCGACGACGAGTCCCTCGACAAGCTGGCAGCCGCGGGACGATTGCGGAGCTATCACCGCGGCGATCCCGTCGTGCTCGCCGGTGAGGCGGGCGGCGATCTGCTGGTGGTCGCGGCCGGACGGTTGAAGGTGCTTGCCCGGTCCCCCGACGGTGCCGCCGTCGTACTCGCCGTGGCGATGGTCGGCGACACGTTGGGCGAGCTCTCGTTGCTCGATCGCTGCCCGCGTTCGGCAACGGTCGAAGCCGCAGCGGAGACGACCGTCTTGTGGCTACCCCGTGATGCCGTGCTCGCGATGCTTCGCAACAACCCCGACCTCGCCGAGGAGCTCCTTCGACAGCAGGCGGAGACCATCCGGCGGGTGAGTGGCATGGTCGCGGACCTCGTGTTCCTCGATCTGCCTCGGCGGGTGGCGAAATACGTCGTCGAACACACCGATCATCGGGGCCTGGCACAGCTCGACATGTCGCAGTCGGAGCTCGCTGCCGCCGTCGGCGGTGTCCGGCAGAGCGTCAACGGCGCGCTGCGAGGGCTGGAGCGACGTGGCTGGATCGAGATGGAGGGACGCAGCGTGACCGTGCACGACCGAGCCGCATTGGAGCAGTACGCCGCGGTGAGCGCGACGTGACCGCGCCGTGAGTGAAGAACGGCCGCCCGAGCGCGCGATCGCGTCGGTCGCCAACGCCCTCAGCCAGGCACTCGCGCCGCTGGGTGACGATCTCGTCGACTGGACTGCCCGCACCGCGCGGGCGGTCTTCGGTGCTGCCGCCTGCTCGATCGCGCTGCTGAACGACGACGGGAGCGAGCTCGTCTTCACCACGGCGACGGGCGGCGCGGAAAGCGTTGTCTCGGGCCTGCGACTTCCTTCGAGCGAAGGCATCGCCGGTTGGGTGGCAACCACCGGACAGCCACTCGCCGTCAACGACCTCAGCGGCGATGCCCGATTCGCCGCCAACGTTGCGTCGAGCACCGGCTACATGCCGCAGGCGATCCTCGCGTCGCCGATCGAGACCGACGAGCACCTGCTCGGTGTCATCGAGATCCTCGACCGGGATGCCACCCGAGCCGGCTCCGACGACGACCTCGCTCTCCTGTCGCTGTTTGCCCGGCAGGCGGCGCTCGCACTCGACGCCGCCACACGGTCGCGGCAGATCGGCGACCTCGTCGTCGCGGCACTTGCCGGGCTCGAGGCGGCCGACGGCGAGGTGCCGGCCGCAATGCGCGCAGCGATCCCCGCCCGCGACGAGGACGGGATGGCCGAGCTCGCAGCGGCATTTGCCGACCTCGCCTCTGCAGGTCCTCGGGAGCGTTCGTTGGCGGTGTCGCTGCTACGTGATGTCGCCGGCTACACGCGGGAACGGCGGCGGTGACCCTCCGGCCCGCATGGTCCGAGGTCTTCGCTCCTGAACGGCTCAGCACCGTTCGGGCGTTGCCGCTCCCGGAACCCCTCACCCGGCAGTGGGCATTCGGTTCCTCGGCCGGGGCCGGCGTACGCGTCGCCGTGGTGGACAGCGGCATCGATGCCGATCATCCGATGGTCGGTGGGGTGCAGGGTTGGGCCGCGTTCAGAGCCGACGAGGCCACCCCGTCCGGTGTTGTCTGTCACGAGATGGAGCACGCTGACCTCGTCGGTCATGGCACCGCCTGCGCCGGCGTCATTCGGAGCATCGCCCCGGACTGTGACCTGCTGAGCGTGCGGGTGCTCGGGGAGCGGCTCTCCGGCCGGGGGGCAGTGTTCGCGGCGGGACTGCGGTGGGCGCTCGACTCGGGTGCACATGTCGTGAACTGCAGCCTGTCGACCAACCGCACCAACTACGCCGACCTGTTCCACGACATCGCTGACGCCGCCGCACACGCAGGCGTCGTCGTGGTCTGTGCGGTGAACAACGTCGAAGGGACAAGCCTGCCCGCGACCTTCGCCTCGGTCATCTCAGTGGCCGCGCACGAAGGGCGTGACCCGATGCGCTGGGATGCCAACCCCAAACCGCCGGTCGACTTCGGTGCGCCGGGCATCGAGGTCGAGGTCGCCTGGCGAGGTGGTGGAACGATCGTGACCACGGGCAACAGCTTCGCGGCGCCGCACATCGCCGGGCACGTCGCCAGACTGCTTGCCGAGCATCCCGGGCTGATGCCCTATGAGGTGAAGACGATCCTTCGCGCCTGCGCCGACAACGTCCACTGATAGACCCGGCCGCCCTACACAAGCGAGCCCGGCCGGAGGCTCCCTGCGCCACCGGCCGGACTCGCGTCTCCAGAGCTCAGAAACCCACCGGCGCGTGCCACTGCAGGCCGGTGGCCGAGAAGGTCTTGTCACCGCTGTAGTGGATCGTCACGGCCTGGTTCTTGCCGAGTGCCGACAGGTGGATCGTGCACGTGCCGTGGCCCACCTTCGCGCTGCCCAGCGTGTGCCCACTTGCGTCGAGGACCGAGATCGTGCCCGTCGGGGTGAGCATGTTGCCGCCACCCTTCACGCCAGTGCCCAGCACGTTGAGGTTGAGGTCCCAGCCGCGGTTCAGAGCGTCGTACGTCGCACTGACGACGGTCAGCGCGCTCTTCTCGACACCGATCACGGTGTGCGTCGCACCGTCGACCGTCTTGCCGGCGGTGCTGGTCGCGCCGTCGACGGCCTTGCCCGCAGTCTGCGTGGCCGTGTGCGCAACATTGCCGGCTGTCGAGCCGACCGTCTTCAGTGTCGAGCCGGCCGTGTGCGTGGCGTAGCTCGTCACGTCCTGCGCGATCGAGTTGACCGCGGCATTGAGGTCACGCACGTCGCTGCCCACCTGACGCAGTGCCGGGTCAGCCAACGTGTGCGCGTCGGCCGTGGCGTGTCCGCCGACCATCTGCGCGTCGGCTGCCGCCGTTCCTGCGAATCCGCGGGCTCCCGCCGCGGCGTCACCCGTGAGCTGCTGGCTGTCGTCGGCGATCTGCTGCACGATCGCCGGCGTCTTGGGCACCGGTGTCCCGGTCGAGCCGGCGGCCAGGGCGGCGCCGCCGGCACCGATCACGGCCGCGCCGATGCTTGCGGCTGCCGCAACCTCGCGCAGGCCGTGCGCCTCGACGTCGTCGATGCAGTCGGTCGCCAGTTCGTCGGACTGGTTCAGACCGCTTGTCGTCTCGGTCATCTCGAGACTCCCTTCCTGGGCGGACCCCTGCGGTCCGACTTGGTGGAGGGAGTCTGCGTCGATGTGTCCCGATGTGTCTGTCGCCCGCGCGACAGTGCGGCTTCCTCTGTCGCCTACGCGACAGGCCTGCCGCGACGACGCCGGTTTCGGTCTGATCCGACGGCAGCGAAAGACCCGGACGGCCCCGCCGGGGACGGCACACGGCTGACGGTGATGCTCCACGCACCGCCGCCGATCAGCACGAAGGCGAAGGCAGCGAGCTCGGCGGTGGCCGGTCCAGGGCCGGTGCGCGGCAGCGTCGCGGGGCCGGTCGACTCGCCACTCAGCTCGCCAGACCCGGCAGCGTCTGACCCACCAGCGCCGCCGGAAGATCCAACGTCACCTCCGCCGGACGCGTCACCGGCTGCTGCACTGCTCGACGGAGTGGGTTGCGTGGACGACCCGCCGGGTGTCGAGGGCGAGCCGGCCGAGGACGGGCTCGGCTTTCCGGACGCGCGGTTGGCCCCGTCGTGGTTGTCGTCGCGAGTCGCGACAGTCACAAGAGCGACCGTCATCGTCACGAGCAGGGCGAACCGGATGAATTCCACCCGGAGCCGACGAGAATCCACAACATCACTGCATCACAAGAGGGATGCTCGACCAAGATCATCCGCGGCGGGTCGCAACCGGAGTTACGAGGGCCACCG
>JAVEEE010000448.1 GCA_030840615.1 Frankiaceae bacterium
CCATGTCGCCCAACCTACGACGAACAGCCCTGGACATACCCTTGAGCCGTGGCCGACTTCGTGTTCACCGAGCTGCTGCCCGTCGGGGACGACCCGACGCCCTACCGACTGCTGACCACCGACGGCGTCAGTGTCGTCGAGGCAGCCGGCCACCGGTTTCTCGAGGTCGAGCCGGAAGCGCTTCGCCTCCTGACCGAGACAGCGATGCGCGATATCGCTCACCTGCTGCGACCCGGCCACCTGCGCCAGCTCGCCCGCATCCTCGATGACCCGGACGCGTCGCCCAACGACCGGTTCGTCGCTCTCGACCTGCTGAAGAACGCGAACATCGCGGCCGGCGGCGTGCTACCGATGTGCCAGGACACGGGAACGGCGATCGTGGCCGGCAAGCGGGGGCGTCACGTGCTCACCGACGGGCGCGACGAAGAACACATCAGCCGCGGCATCTTCGACGCCTACACGACACTCAACCTGCGCTACTCGCAGCTGGCCCCGCTGACGATGTGGGACGAGAAGAACACGGGCTCCAACCTGCCGGCGCAGATCGAGCTCTACGCCACGGATCCGCACGGCCACGCGGACGCCTACGAGTTCCTGTTCATGGCCAAGGGCGGCGGCTCGGCCAACAAGTCGTTCCTCTACCAGGAGACGAAGACGGTCCTCAACGAGAAGCGGCTGCTGCAGTTCCTCGACGAGAAGGTGCGCTCGCTCGGTACGGCGGCCTGCCCGCCGTACCACCTCGCCGTCGTGGTCGGCGGCCCCAGCGCGGAGTTCGCCCTCAGGACCGCGAAGTACGCCAGCGCCCGATATCTCGACACGCTGCCGACGGCAGGTGATGTGAGCGGGCACGGCTTTCGCGACCTCGAGATGGAGAAGCGGGTCTTCGAGCTGACCAAGGAGTTCGGCATCGGCGCGCAGTTCGGCGGCAAGTACTTCTGCCACGACGTGCGCGTCGTCCGGCTCCCCCGCCACGGCGCCTCCTGCCCCATCGCCATCGCCGTGTCGTGCAGCGCCGACCGCCAGGCCCTCGGCCGGATCACCCCGGACGGCGTGTTCCTCGAAGCGCTCGAGACTGATCCGGCGAAGTACCTGCCAGACGTCACCGACCAGCACCTCGACGACGGCACCGACTCGGGGGACACGGTGCGTATCGACCTGACCCGGCCGATGGACGAGATCCGCCGAGAGCTGTCCCGCTATCCCGTCAAGACCCGGCTGTCGTTGACCGGGCCGATGGTCGTCGCCCGCGACATCGTCCATGCCAAGGTCAAGGAGCGGCTCGACGCGGGTGAAGCCATGCCTGCATATCTGCGCGACCACGCCGTTTACTACGCCGGACCCGCCAAGACCCCCGCGGGTTATGCGAGCGGCTCGTTCGGACCTACCACGGCCGGCCGGATGGACGCCTACGTCGAGCAGTTCCAGGCGGCCGGCGGATCGCTCGTCATGGTCGCCAAGGGCAACCGCTCGGCAGCGGTCACGAAAGCGTGCCAGGAGCACGGCGGCTTCTACCTCGGATCGATCGGGGGACCGGCGGCGCGCCTTGCGCAGGACTGCATCCGCAAGGTCGAGACCCTGGACTACGCCGACCTCGGCATGGAGGCGGTCTGGCGCATCGAGGTGGAGGACTTTCCGGCCTTCATCGTCGTCGACGACAAGGGCAACGACTTCTTCGCCGACACGCTGCGGCCGGTCGCCACCGGCATCCCGGTGGGCCCGCCGGCCGAGTGAGCCTTCGACCCGCGGCCCCGAGCGGGCAGGATGACGGCATGAGCGAACACGACGATGGCTCCTTCCGGGTCGAGCACGACTCGATGGGCGAGGTGAAGGTGCCCGCGACCGCACTGTGGCGGGCGCAGACCCAGCGGGCCGTGGAGAACTTCCCGATCAGCGGCGTCCGCATCGATCCGGCACTCGTGCACGCGCTCGGCGCGATCAAAGCAGCAGCTGCACGGGTCAACGCGGAGCTCGGCGTCGTCGATGCGGAGCTGGCAGCGGCCGTGGCAGCAGCGGCCGACGAGGTCGCCGCCGGGCGCCACGACGACCAGTTTCCCATCGACGTCTTCCAGACCGGGTCCGGCACATCGAGCAACATGAACGCCAACGAGGTCATCGCGACGCTTGCCGAGCGCTCCCTCGGGCACCCAGTGCACCCGAACGACCACGTCAACGCATCGCAGTCGTCGAATGACACGTTCCCCTCCGCGATGCACATCGCGGCAGCACAGTCGATCGTGACCGACCTCGTCCCGTCGTTGCGTCATCTCACCGACGCACTCGCGTCGAAGGCGGAGGAGTTCACCGACGTCGTGAAGAGTGGCCGGACGCATCTCATGGACGCGACGCCGGTGACCCTCGGGCAGGAGTTCGGCGGCTACGCCGCGCACACCGCACTCGGTGTCGAACGACTCGAGTCTTCACTGGCCCGACTCGGCGAGCTGCCGCTCGGTGGCACAGCGGTCGGCACCGGCATCAACGCGCCGGCCGGATTCGCCCCGGCCGTCATCGAACGACTCGCCGAGTCACTCGATCTCCCGCTCTCCGAAGCGCGCAACCATTTCGAGGCACAAGGCGCTCGCGACGCCCTCGTCGAGGTGAGCGGGCAGCTACGCACGGTCGCCGTCGGCCTTTACAAGATCTGCAACGACCTGCGCTGGATGTCGAGCGGGCCACGGGCCGGACTGGGTGAGATCCACCTGCCCGACCTGCAGCCCGGTTCGTCGATCATGCCGGGGAAGGTGAACCCGGTGATCCCTGAAGCGGTATGCCAGGTGGTCGCCCAGGTCATCGGCAACGACAGCGCAGTCGCGTTCGGTGGCGCCGCCGGCAACCTCGAGCTCAACGTCATGCTGCCGGTCATCGCCCGCAACCTGCTCGAGTCGATCCGCCTGCTCGCGAACGTCTCACGCCTGCTGGCCGACCGCTGCGTTGCCGGCATCACGGCAGACATCGAGCATTGCCGGGAGCTGGCCGAGTCGTCACCCTCGATCGTGACGCCGCTGAACCGCTACCTCGGTTACGAGAACGCCGCGAAGGCCGCGAAGAAGGCGCTCGCAGACGGCACGACCATCCGCCAGGCGGTGATCGACCTCGGCTATGTGGCCGATGGTCTCGTCACCGAGGGACAGCTCGACGCGGCCCTCGACGTCCTCGCGATGGCCTATCCGCACGGCCGTCAGTAGAAGCCGTACGACGACGAGTGCGCCAGCGCGGCGCACGGGCTGCCGTAGCTGCTGGAGATGTAGGACAGCCCCCAGCGGATCTGCGTGATGGGGTTGGTCCGCCAGTCGGCCCCGGCCGTGGCCATCTTCGTGGCCGGCAAAGACTGCGGGATGCCGTAAGCACCCGAGCTGCTGTTGGTGGCGTAGGTGTTCCAGTTGCTCTCACGCATCCACAGACTGTCGAGGCACGTCCACTCGCTCTCGCTCCAGCCGGCGCGCAGCATCATCGCGTGTGCAGCGGTCTGCGGCGAGCCGCTCAGCGCTGCCCGATAGTCCGAGCGCGACGCCCGCTTGGCGTGATGGCGCACTGGATGGACGTGGCGCAGGTAACGCACGTTGGGAAGGTCCCACTGCATGGCGGCCTCCTGTTGGGCCGTGGGCAGCGGTCGGCTGAAGTCGGGACGGCTCTCGCCGCGGGCGATCGAGGGTGCCGCGGCAGCCGCGCCGACGCTCAACACCGTCCCGAGGACGCCAGCAACAACCCCCCGGATCTTCGTCCGGTTCACAAGAATTGCCTCTCGTGCTCTCGCGGATCGCCTCGGTTCGGCGACCCTCGGGGGCACCCCGCGCTCAACCGACGGCGACCGATCGATCCGGTCAGCGTTGGGAAACGCTCACGCCACGCAGGCGTTCAAAGGGCTGTGACACGTCGTGCCACCGCACGGTCAAATGCTTTCGACCGCGGCCAGGCCTATCGGCCCAACTTACGTGCTTCTTTCCCTGCTAACTGCAGCAAGCACACGTGAGATACCCAAAGAATGCGGTGAGGAACGTCACATCCGCCCAGCAAACCGGCACATCAGGGCACAGAAGTCACAGCGGTCTCACGAGTCAAGGCGGGGCGGGCCGCCAATGCCACCAGCAGCCCGGCGAGGAA
>JAVEEE010000502.1 GCA_030840615.1 Frankiaceae bacterium
GAGCGGCGGCGCGCGGATCATCTCCGTGCTGACCGAGCAACGACGGTTTCACGGAAGCCTCGACGATCTGGTCGCTGTGCGCCGGGTCGTCGACGTGCCGGTGCTACGTAAGGACTTCATCGTCTCGCCCTACCAGATCTGGGAAGCTCGTGCGCACGGGGCGGACCTCGTCCTGCTGATCGTGGCCGCGCTGGAACAGAACGTCCTCGTCGCGCTGCTGGAGCGGACGGAGAGCCTCGGCATGGCCGCCCTCGTCGAGGTGCACGACACCGAGGAAGCCGCCCGCGCCGTCGACGCCGGTGCGCGCATCATCGGTGTCAACGCCCGCAACTTGCGAACGCTCGACGTCGATCGCGAGGCGTTCACCGCCGTGGCGCCGGCGTTGCCCGACCACGTCGTCAAGGTCGCGGAGAGTGGTGTTCGCGGGCCGCATGACCTTCTTGCCTACGCCGCCGCCGGCGCCGATGCGGTCCTGGTCGGCGAGGGCCTGGTCAAGCACAACGACCCGCGGCAGGCGGTTGCCGACCTGGTCGCGGCAGGCGCACACCCCGCGGCTCGGCACGTCTCGCCATGAGCGTTCCCGACAGCGCCGGACGGTTCGGACCGTACGGCGGTCGCTACGTCCCCGAGGCACTCGTCGCCGCACTCGATGAGCTGACCGCCGCCTACGAGAAGGCGATGACGGACGAGGACTTCCAAGGCGAGTTCCACCGGCTGCTCCGCGACTACGCGGGGCGCCCGTCGCTGCTGTACGACGCGACGCGGCTCAGTGCCGAGATAGGTGCCCGCGTGCTGCTCAAGCGCGAGGACCTGAATCACACCGGTGCACACAAGATCAACAATGTGTTGGGTCAGGCGTTGCTCACGCAACGGATGGGCAAGTCGCGGGTCATCGCGGAGACGGGTGCGGGCCAGCACGGCGTGGCCACCGCGACGGCGGCCGCGTTGTTCGGCCTCGAGTGCGTCGTCTACATGGGTGAGGTCGACACCGAACGCCAGGCACTCAACGTCGCTCGGATGCGGCTGCTGGGCGCAACCGTCGTGCCGGTGACGAGTGGCTCGCGCACGTTGAAAGACGCGATGAACGAGGCTTTCCGCGACTGGGTGACGAACGTCGACGACACGCACTACGTGATCGGTTCGGTGGGTGGCCCGCATCCATTTCCAGTGATGGTCCGGGACTTCGCGTCGGTGATCGGCGTCGAGGCCCGGGAGCAGTGCCTGGGTCTGCTCGGCCGCCTTCCGGACGCCGTCATCGCGTGTGTCGGCGGCGGCTCCAACGCGATGGGCATCTTTCACTCGTTCATCGCGGACGAGTCGGTGCGCCTGTTCGGTTTCGAGGCGGGCGGCGAGGGCGTCGAGACCGGCCGGCACGCCGCCACGTTGACCGGTGGCTCGCCCGGTGTCCTGCACGGCGCGCGGTCCTACGTGTTGCAAGACGACGACGGTCAGACGCTGGAGTCGCATTCGATCTCGGCCGGCCTGGACTATCCAGGTGTCGGGCCGGAGCACGCCTGGCTGCACGACACCGGTCGGGCGACCTATGCGTCGGTGACCGACGCCGAAGCGATGGCCGCTTTCGAGCTGTTGTGCCGCACCGAGGGCATCATCCCGGCGATCGAGACCGCGCACGCCCTCGCCGGGGCGCAACGGGTGGCGAGCGAGCTGGGGTCGGACGCCGTGTTGCTCGTCAACCTGTCGGGTCGCGGCGACAAGGACGTCGCGACCGCCGGACGCTGGTTCGGCCTGCTCGGGGAGGCGGACGCCGAAGGACCCGGCGAGAACCTCAACCCCGACGCATGAGCAGCGGCGCTGCCTTCGTCCGTGCCCGCGGCGAGGATCGCGCTGCGCTGGTCGGCTACCTGCCGGCCGGCTTCCCGTCGTATGACGGTTGTGTTGCGGCGTTGCGGGCGATGGTCGCCGCCGGAGTCGACATCGTCGAGGTCGGCCTTCCCTACAGCGATCCGGTGATCGACGGCCCGACGATCCAGGCCGCGGCCGACGTCGCGTTGCGCAACGGCACCCGTACGACGGACGTGCTGCGCACCGTGGAGGCGGTCGCGGCAACGGGCGCGGCTGTCGTCGTGATGACCTACTGGAACCCGGTGCTGCGTTACGGACCGGAGCGGTTCGCGCGTGACCTGCGTGCCGCCGGGGGCCAGGGCCTCATCACTCCCGACCTGATCCCGGAAGAGGCGGGGGAGTGGCTCACCGCATCCGATGACAACGGCCTCGACCGGATCTTCCTCGTCGCGCCGTCCTCCGGCGACGGCCGGATCGCGAGCACGGTCGCCGAGTGCCGCGGCTGGGTCTACGCCGCGTCGACCATGGGCGTGACCGGCGCCCGGGACGCGACATCGGCGGTGGCTCCGGCCCTTGTCGACCGCGTGCGGGCCGCGACCGACCTGCCGGTCGGGGTCGGGCTCGGTGTGTCCAACGGCGCGCAGGCTGCCGAGGTCGCCGCCTACGCCGACGGCGTCATCGTCGGGTCGGCGTTCGTCCGGCGGCTGCTCGACGCGGACAGCGAGCAGGCCGGTGCGACGTCGGTGGGGGAGCTGGCCGGCGAGCTCGCCGCCGGCGTCCGCCGCCAACGGTCTGACCGCCGGTAACCTCTGGGCGTGCTGCTGGCGTCGATCCCGAGTCCGTCTCGCGGCGTCATCCACATCGGGCCACTGCCGCTGCGCGCTTACGCGCTCTGCATCATCGCGGGCATTCTCGTCGCCGTAGTCGTCGGTGAGCGTCGGCTCCAGGCGCGCGGAGCACGACGCGGTGCCGTCGCCGACATCGCCACCTGGGCGGTGCCCTTCGGCCTCATCGGCGCGCGGATCTACCACGTCGCCACCGACCCCGAGCTCTACTGGGGCGCCAACGGCCAGGGCACCAAGGCCGCCCTGGAGATCTGGCACGGCGGCCTGGGCATCTGGGGCGCGATCGCGGGTGGCGCTCTCGGTGCCTGGATCGGTTGCCGTCGCGCCGGAGTGGCGTTCCCGGACTTCGCTGACGCCCTCGCGCCCGGTCTCGCGCTCGCGCAAGCGGTCGGTCGCTTCGGCAACTACTTCAACCAGGAGCTCTACGGCCGTCGTACCGACCTGCCCTGGGGAGTGAAGATCGACCCCGCGCACCAACCGAGCGGTTCGACGAGCACGCACGCGCTCACCTACCACCCCACCTTCCTCTACGAGTCCCTGTGGGACGTCGGTGTCGCGCTGCTCGTGATCTGGGCCGACCGGCGGTTCCGGCTCGGCCGCGGCAAGGCGTTCGCCCTCTACGCCGCCGCCTACACCGTCGGCCGGTTCTGGATCGAGGCGCTGCGTGTGGACGACACGCACCGGTTCCTCGGGTTGCGACTCAACGACTGGACCAGCATCGTCGTCTTCGTCGTCGCCGCGGGTTTCCTCGTGCTGCGCCGCCGGGCCGACCCGCCGGACCCGGATGCCCCGCGTGACGACGGCGACCCGGCGGAGAAACGTACGCTGCAGGCATGACGGAGACGGCGGTCGCGAGCTCCAAGGCGGAAGTGCATCACAGCCACCGGGACGTCGCCGGCGGCTGGTTGCGGCCATCGGTCTTCGGCGCGATGGACGGTCTTGTCTCGAATGTCGCCCTCATCAGTGGTGTGGCGGCAGCGGCCGGCACGCATGTGCACGTCGTACTGATCACCGGTCTCGCCGGTCTGCTGGCCGGATCGTTCTCCATGGCCGTCGGCGAGTGGACGTCGGTCAACTCGCAGACGGAGCTCGTGCGCGCTGAGATCGACAAGGAGCGGCGCGAGCTCCACCACCGGCCCGAGGCCGAGCAGGCGGAGCTCGCCGCGCTTTACGTGAGCAGGGGTGTGAGCCGTGACCTCGCCACCCAGGTCGCTCGGCAGCTGTCGCGCAACCCGGAGTCGCTGTGGCGCATCCACGTGCGCGAGGAACTGGGTGTCGACCCCGACGCGCTGCCCTCGCCCTACGTCGCCGCGGCCTCCTCGCTGCTCTCGTTTGCGTTCGGCGCGTTCCTGCCGCTGCTCCCGTACGTTGCGGGCGCGCACCACCTCTGGATGTCATTGGTGTTGGCCGCGGTCGCGCTCAGCGGCCTCGGTGCCGCCGTCGCCCACTTCACCGAACGACCGCTCTGGCTCGGCGCGCTCCGCCAGCTCGCGCTGGGCGCAGCGGCTGCGGCCATCACCTACGGCGTGGGAAGCGCCTTCGGCGTCGGTCTGAGCTAGCGCTCATGTAATCTGTGGGTCGCACGAGGGCCGACGTCGTCCCGCTGCGCCACCGCACCAGTCGAGACGACGGGAACGATCGCCATGCTCGCGCACACGCCGCGAACAGCCCCCCAACGACAGGGCCTTTACGACCCTGCGTTCGAGCACGATGCCTGCGGCGTGGCGTTCGTGGCCGACATGCACGGTCGTCGTTCTCACGACATCGTCCGCGACGCGCTGAGCGCTCTGCACAACCTCGACCACCGCGGTGCTCAGGGCTCCGAGGTGAACACCGGTGACGGTGCCGGCATGCTCCTGCAGATCCCGGACGGGTTCCTGCGCGCCGTCGTCGACTTCGAGCTGCCGGTTGCCGGCGCCTATGCCACGGGGATCGCGTTCATGCCCACCGACGACGAGCTCGGTCGCAAGGTCGTCCAGGCGGTGGAGCGGCTGGCAGCCGAGGAGGAGCTGCGCGTCCTCGGCTGGCGCGACCTGCCGGTCGTCAGCACCGGGCTGGGTGACACGGCGCTGTCGGTGATGCCGCGGTTCGGCCAGCTCTTCGTCGCCGGCACCCGTGGCGAGGTGGGTCTCGGGCTGGAGCGGCGCGCGTTCTGCCTGCGCAAGCGCATCGAGCGCGAGGTCGGCATCTACCTCTCGTCGCTCTCGTGCCGCACGATCGTCTACAAGGGCATGCTCACCACCGACCAGCTGCCGGAGTTTTTCCCCGACCTGCGCGACGAGCGGGTGGAGTCGGCGATCGCTCTGGTGCACTCGCGGTTCTCGACCAACACGTTCCCGTCGTGGCCGCTCGCCCACCCTTACCGTTACATCGCGCACAACGGTGAGATCAACACCGTCAAGGGCAACCGCAACTGGATGCGTGCTCGCGAGGCGCTTTTGGCCAGCGACGTCATTCCCGGCGACCTCGCTCGGTTGTTCCCCATCGTGACTCCGGACGCGAGCGACTCCGCGTCCTTCGACGAGGTGCTCGAGCTGTTGCATCTCGGCGGGCGGTCGTTGCCGCACGCGGTGCTGATGATGATTCCGGAGGCGTGGGAGAACCACGCCGAGATAGACGAGGCGCGACGCGCGTTCTATCGCTTCCACTCGTGCTTGATGGAGCCGTGGGACGGCCCTGCCTGCGTCACCTTCACCGACGGCACGGTCGTCGGTGCGGTGCTCGACCGCAACGGCCTTCGTCCGGCCCGCTACTGGGTGACCGACGACGGCCGGGTCATCCTGGCCTCCGAGGTCGGAGTCCTGGAGATCGAGCCGGAGCGCGTCGTGCGCAAGGGGCGGTTGCAGCCCGGCCGGATGTTCCTCGTCGACACGGCGGCTGGCCGCATCGTCGACGACGACGAGCTGAAGTCCGAGCTGGCCGAGGAGAACCCTTACGCCGACTGGCTGCACGCCGGGCTGATGAGCCTCGAGACGCTGCCGGAGCGGGAGCACATCTCCCACTCGCACGAGTCGGTGCTGCGGCGGCAACAGACCTTCGGCTACACCGAGGAAGAGCTGCGCGTGCTCATGGCGCCGATGTCACGCGCAGGTGCCGAACCGATCGGTTCGATGGGCACCGACACGCCGATCGCCGTCCTGTCCGGGCGCCCCCGGCTGCTCTTCGACTACTTCACCCAGCTGTTCGCGCAGGTGACCAACCCACCGCTCGACGCGATCCGCGAGGAGCTCGTCACCTCCTTGTCGACGACGATCGGGCCGGAGGGCAACCTGCTCGAACCGACACCGGCGTCGTGCCGGCAGGTCACCCTGGCGTTCCCCGTCATCGACAACGACGAGCTCGCCAAGATCATCCACATCAACGACGACGGTGACCTGCCCGGATTCGCGGCGAAGGTCGTCAAGGGGCTCTACCGCGTCGCCGGTGGTGGCGAAGCGCTGCGCGAGGCGATCGAGGGCATCCGCGCCGAGGTGAGTGAGGCCATCGCCAGCGGCACCCGGCTCATCGTGCTGTCCGACCGTGACAGCGACGCCGAGCACGCACCGATCCCGTCGCTGCTGCTGACGGCTGCGGTCCACCACCACCTGATCCGAGAGAAGTCGCGCACGACGGTCGGCCTCATCGTCGAGACCGGCGACGTGCGCGAGGTCCACCACGTGGCACTGCTGATCGGTTACGGCGCTGCGGCCGTCAACCCCTACCTCGCGATGGAGACGGTCGAGGACCTGACCGTCGCGGGTGTGATCGACCTGCCCGTCGACAAGGCGATCGGCAACTACATCAAGGCGCTCGGCAAGGGCGTCCTCAAGGTCATGTCCAAAATGGGTGTCTCGACGGTCGCGTCCTACACCGGCGCCCAGATCTTCGAGGCCATCGGGCTCTCGCAAGACGTCGTCGACG
>JAVEEE010000008.1 GCA_030840615.1 Frankiaceae bacterium
CCTCGTCGAAGGCCTGCAGGCTGGCGCCGAGAGCGCGGCCCTGCAGCTCGCCGCGCAGCACCGGCCGGATGGGGACGCCGCCGACGAACGCCGTGCACAGGTCGCTGCCGCCGCTCGTCGAGAACAGCCACGTGTCGGCGCCGAGCTGGTCGTAGACCCAGTCGAAGCCCTCGGGCGCCAGCGGCGACCCGGTGGACCCGACCGCGCGCAACGCGGAGAGGTCACGGCCCTTCGCGGGCTCGACGCCGCTGTTCATGCACGCGGCGATGTAGCTGGCGCTCGTGCCGAAGCACGTCGCGCCCGTCTCCTGCGCCAGCGCCCACAGCACGTCCATGTCGGGATGGCCCGGGTTGCCGTCGTAGAGCACGATCGACGCCGGCGTCAGCAGGACCGACACGAGGAAGTTCCACATCATCCAACCGGTCGTCGTGAACCAGAAGATGCGGTCGCCCTCCTGCGCGTCGAGCTGCAGGTTCAGGACCTTCAGGTGCTCGAGGAGGATCCCGCCGTGCCCCTGGACGATCGCCTTGGGCAGCCCCGTCGTCCCCGACGAGTACAGGACCCACAGCGGATGGTCGAACGGGACCTGGGCGAACTCGAGCGGGACGCCCTCGCCCGTGGCGAGCAGCGCATCCCACGACCCCGCCGACGCCAGCGCCGAGAGGTCGGGGTCGTCCTGCAGATACGGCATGACGACGGTGTGCTCGAGCGTCGGCAGCTTGGCCTGCAGCTCGGCGACGACGTCGAGCCGGTCGAAGTCGCGGCCGCCGTAGCGGTAGCCGTCGACGGCGAACAGGACCTTCGGCTCGATCTGCGCGAAGCGGTCGACGACCGACCCGGTACCGAAGTCTGGCGAGCAGCTGGACCAGATCGCTCCCACCGACGCGGTGGCCGCGAACGCGACGAGGGCCTCGATGGTGTTGGCGGCGTAGGCGACGACGCGGTCGCCCGGCCCGACGCCGAGCCGGCGCAGGCCCGCGGCCGCGGCCGCGACGAGCTCGCGAAGCTCGCCCCAGGTGACCTCGGCGACCGGGCGCGACTCGGACGCGTGGCGCACGGCGACGGCGTCGTCGGCCTTGCCGCGGAAGAGGTGCTCAGCGTAGTTGAGCTCGGCGCCCGTGAACCACCGGGCGCCCGGCATGACCCGCTCGGCGAGCACCTGCGTGTACGGCGTGGACGCCTGGACCTCGAAGTGGTCCCAGATCGACTGCCAGAAGTCCTCGACGTGGTCGACCGACCAGCGCCAGAGCGCGTCGTAGTCGCCGGCGAAGGTGAGACCCCGCTCGGCCTCGAGCCAGCGCATGTAGCGCGTCAGCGTCGCGCGCTCGAGGCGCTCGGGCGACGGGCGCCAGAGCACGTCGGCCGGCGCGGCGCCGTCCGTGGAGAGATGCTGCTGCACCGCGTCTCCTCAGACCCGCTGGACGATGCTGTCGAGCGGGACGCGGTCGGCGCCGCCGAGCCACTCATCCGCCGAGCGCGACTGCGCGTCGCGGCCGGCCGCCATGCCGAAGGACACGATGACCGCGACGCGCTCACCGTCCTCGAGCCCGAGCAGCCGGCGGAGGAGGTCCTGGTCGGCCACGGCGTTCGGGCACGACGCCACGCCGTCGTTCCAGGCGGCGAGCATCATGTTCTGCGCGGCCCGTCCGGCGTCGAACCCGGCGTAGCTGCTCTCCGGGGTCACGATCGCGACGGCCAGCGTCGCGCGCTCGAGGTTGCTCGGGCGCGTCACGGCGGCGGTCGCCTGCTCGCGCACGGTCTCGAGGACGACGAACCGCCGCTGCTGACGGTTCATCGCGCTGCCCGCCACGCGGCCGGCCTCGAGGATTCGCCGGACGGTGGCGTCCGGGATGGGGTCGGCCGCGTAGCTGCGGGCGTCGCGCTTGCTCGCGATGACGGTGAACGTGTCCATGGCGTTACGCGTTCCTCAGGACGGCGCGGACCTTCTCCGGCGTGATCGGCAGCTCGTTGAACTCCGCGCCGAGCGCGTCGCCCACGGCGTTGGCGACGGCGGGGGCCGCCCCGATCGTGCCGCCCTCGCCGACGCCCTTGACGCCGATCGGGCTCATCGGGGTCGGGAGCTCGAGGTGGGTCAACTGGTAGGCCGGGATCTCGGCGGCCGTGGGGACCAGGTAGTCCATCAGCGAGCTGGTGCGCAGCTGCCCGTCCTCGTCGTAGTCGTGCGCCTCGAACAGCGCGCCGGCGACGCCCTGGGTCACGGCGCCGTGCACCTGCCCCTCGACGACGATCGGGTTGATCAGCCGCCCGCAGTCCTCCACGATGACGTAGTCGGTGATCTCGACGCCGCCGGTCTCGGGGTCCACGAGCGCGATGCAGGCGTGCGTCGCGTACGGGTACACCGTCTGCGGCGGATCCCAGCGCTGGCTGAAGCGGTACCGGTCGTCGGGCGCGTCCGCGACGATCTCCCCGATCGGGATCGCGCTGCCGGGCGACCCGGCGACGAGCACCGTGCCGTCCCGGATCTCGAGGTCGGCCACCGCCGCCTCCATCCGGTCGGCCGCGTCGTCGAGCAGCCGGGTGCGGAGCTCGGTCGACGCCGCCGTCACCGCGCCGCCGGACGCCACCGCGCTGCGCGAGGCGAAGCTGCCGGTGCCGTGGAGGTCGCCGACACCGGTGTCGCTGTTGGCGACGCGAACGTTCGCGACGTCGAACCCGAGTGCCTCGGCCGCGACCTGCGCCAGGGTCGTGTTCGTCCCCTGGCCGATCGCGGGCGTGGTCGTCCAGACGGTCGCGATGCCACCCTCGTCGATCGTCATGTGCGCGTCGTCGAAGCCCGCGATCCCGGACATGCCGCGCATCTCGAACACCGCGGAGTTCATGCC
>JAVEEE010000018.1 GCA_030840615.1 Frankiaceae bacterium
GTACGCGCGATTGCCACGATCGACACGTCCTCGGGCAAGTTCATGAGCTTGACACCCATGGTCGCGCGGTCCTTGTTGTGCCGCACGCCGTTGACCGGGGTGCGGATCACGCCGCCGCTCGAGGTGATCGCGTAGAGCTCGTCGCCGAGGGTGACCGCCAGGGCTCCGACCAGCACACCCTTGCGCGCCTTCGGGTCGGCCGTCAGCACACCCTTGCCGCCGCGCCCCTGGTTCGGGTAGTTCTCGATGCCGGTCCGCTTGGCGAAGCCGCGCTCGGTCGCGACGAGGACGTCGACGCCCTCCTGCACGACCATCATCGACAGCAGCCGGTCGTCCTCGGACAGCGAGATCCCGCGGACGCCCTCGGTGGCCCGGCCCATCGGCCGCAGCGCGGTGTCGTCGGCGGTGAACCGGATCGACATCGCCTTGCGCGTGACCAGGAGCAGGTCCTGCTCGGGGTCGATCAGCACGGCCCCGACCAGTTCGTCGCCGTCGCGCAGGTTGATGGCGATCACACCACCCTGGCGCGGGGAGTCGAAGTCGGTCAGCCGCGTCTTCTTCACCTGTCCGCGTGCCGTGGCCAGGGCCAGGTACGGGGCGACCGAGTAGTCCTTGATCTGCATGACCTGGGCGATCTTCTCGTCCGGCTGGAACGCCAGGATGTTCGCCACGTGCTGACCCCGGGCCGTGCGGTTGGCCTCGGGCAGCTCGTAGGCCTTGGAGCGGTAGACCCGGCCCTTGTTGGTGAAGAAGAGGATCCAGTCGTGGGTCGAGCCCACGAAGAAGTGGTCGACGATGTCGTCCTGCTTCAGCGCAGCACCCATCACGCCCTTGCCGCCGCGGCGCTGGGAGCGGTAGAGGTCACTCTTCGTCCGCTTCGCGTAGCCGGTGCGGGTGATGGTGACGACGACCTCCTCCTCCGCGATGAGGTCCTCCATCGAGACGTCGCCCTCGTTCGCGACGAACTGGGTGCGGCGGTCGTCGCCGTACTTCTCCACGATCTCGGCGAGCTCGTCGTGGATGATCTGCCGCTGCCGCTCGGGCGAGTCCAGGATCGCCTGCAGGTCGGCGATGCGGGCCTCGAGCTCCGCGTACTCGTCGATGAGCCGCTGCCGCTCCAGCGCGGCCAGCCGACGCAGCTGCATGTCCAGGATCGCGGTCGCCTGGACCTCGTCGATGTCGAGCAGCTGCATCAGACCGCCGCGGGCGGCCTCCGCCGACGCGCTGCCCCGGATCAGCGCGATCACGGCGTCGAGCTGGTCGATGGCCTTGAGCAACGCGCGCAGGATGTGGGCGCGTTCCTCGGCCTGGCGCAGCAGGTAGCGGGTGCGTCGGACGACGACCTCGACCTGGTGGATCACGTAGTGCCTGACGAACTGGTCCAGCCGCAGCGTCCGCGGGACTCCGTCGACCAGGGCCAACATGTTCGCGCCGAAGGTGGTCTGCAGTTGGGTGTGCTTGTAGAGGTTGTTCAGCACGACCTTGGCGACCGCGTCGCGCCGCAGCGTGATGACCAGCCGGCGGCCGACACGGTCGGACGACTCGTCCGCGATGTCGCTGATCCCGGCCAGCCGGCCGTCGCGGACCGCCTCGGCGATCGACTCGGCGAGGTTGTCCGGGTTCACCTGGTAGGGAAGCTCGGTGACCACCAGGGTGGTGCGGCCGCGGCTGTCCTCCTCGACGGTCACCACGGCGCGCATCCGGATCGAGCCTCGGCCCGTCCGGTAGGCGTCCTCGATGCCGTCGCGACCGACGATCAGCCCGGCGGTCGGGAAGTCGGGTCCCTTGATCCGCTCCATCAGCGCCGCGAGCATCTCGTCCTCGTCTGCGTCGGGATGCTCGAGCGCCCAGATCACACCGTCGGAGACCTCGCGCAGGTTGTGCGGCGGGATGTTCGTCGCCATCCCGACCGCGATCCCCGAGCCGCCGTTGACCAGCAGGTTGGGGAAGCGGGCCGGCAGCACATCCGGCTCGGTCGTGTTCCCGTCGTACGTCGGGGAGAAGTCGACGGTCTCCTTGTCGATGTCCCGCAGCAGCTCCATGGCCAGTGGTGTCAGCCGGGACTCCGTGTAGCGCATGGCCGCGGCCGGGTCGTTGCCCGGCGAGCCGAAGTTGCCTTGCCCGTCGACGAGCAGCGCGCGCATCGACCACGGCTGGGCCATGCGCACCAACGTGTCGTAGATGGCCGTGTCGCCGTGTGGGTGCAGCGAGGCCATCACGTCGCCGACGACACGGGCGCACTTCACGTACGGCCGGTCGGGGCGGAACCCGCTGTCGAACATCCCGTAGAGGATCTTGCGGTGGACCGGCTTGAGGCCGTCCCGGACATCGGGCAGCGCGCGACCGACGATCACCGACATCGCATAGTCGATGTACGACCGCTGCATCTCGATCTGGATGTCGACCGGCTCGACCCGGTCTCCGCCGCCCGGTGGCGGGGTGGTCACGTCGACCACGCGGTCACGATCCCTTCAGTAGTGGGGTCAGGGGCGGGGTCAGATGTCCAGGAACCGGACGTCCTTGGCGTTGCGGATGATGAAGCTCCGCCGCGCCTCGACGTCCTCACCCATCAGGACGCTGAAGAGCTCGTCCGCCGTCGCGGCGTCGTCGAGGGTGACCTGCAGGAGCACCCGGGTGGCGGGGTCCATCGTGGTCTCCCACAGTTCCTTCGCGTTCATCTCGCCGAGACCCTTGTAGCGCTGGATCGAGCCTTCCTTCGGCAGCTTGCGGCCCGCCTCCAGGCCGGCGGCGATGAGCCCGTCGCGCTCGCGGTCGGAGTACGCGTACTCCGGGGTCTCCCGCAACCATTTGATCTTGTAGAGCGGCGGTTGGCCGAGGTAGACGTGACCCTGCTCGATGAGTGGCCGCATGAACCGGAACAGCAGGGTGAGCAGCAGGGTGCGGATGTGCTGGCCGTCGACGTCGGCGTCGGCCATCAGCACGATCTTGTGATAGCGCAGCTTGGACAGGTCGAACTCGTCGTGGATGCCGGTCCCCAGCGCGGTGATCAGCGACTGGACCTCGTTGTTCTTCAGCACCCGGTCGATGCGGGCCTTCTCGACATTGATGATCTTGCCACGGATCGGCAGGATCGCCTGGAACATCGAGTCACGTCCGGACTTCGCCGAGCCACCGGCGCTGTCGCCCTCGACGATGTAGAGCTCGCTGCGGCTCGGGTCGGTGGACCGGCAGTCGGACAGCTTGCCGGGCATGCCCATCGTGTCCAGGGCGTTCTTGCGGGCCAGCTTGCGGGCCTGCTGCGCGGCCTTCCGGGCTCGGGCAGCCTGCGAAATCTTGTTCACGACGACCTTGGCGTCGCC
>JAVEEE010000033.1 GCA_030840615.1 Frankiaceae bacterium
TTCTTCTCCCCGCACCTGTCAGGCATCTACTCAGGGGCGGCGGTGGCGGGCCGGATGGCGCTGTTTGCCTCCGGAGCACTCGCACTGGTGGCCTTCCCCCGCTTCACCGCGGCGCATGTCACAAGCGCCGAAAGGAGGCGGGTCCTGGTCCAAGCGCTGCTGATGGTCGCTGCAGTCGGCGTCCTGGCGTCATTGGTTCTCGTCGCCGTACCCCACATCGTCGTCGACGTACTGCTCGGAGCGAAGTACAACGACTCCGCCGGATTGCTGAGAATCCTGGGCGTGGAGGGTGCAAGCCTTTCGGTGCTCACGCTGATCGTCTACTTCCAGATCGCTCGCCGCTCGCGGCTTGCGCTCGTCGCCTGGCCCGCGTCCGGACTGATCGCACTCGCCGCGTGGGTGCTCGATCCCAACGCCAACCAACTTGCCTGGATCACCACCGGCGTCGTCCTGACGATGACGGGTGTCAGTCTCCTCGTCGCGCTGGTGACAGGGCTTACGCCGCGCGCTGCGCGTCAACCTCGACACGTCACGCTGCCCTCGCTCGGCAACCCGGCCGAAGTCGACCTCACCCTCGTCGTGCCGTTCTTCAACCCAGGGGAGCGACTTCGCCCGCATCTCGACGAGATCGTTCGCGTCCTCGACCAGACCGCCGTTTCCTACGAGCTGATTCCCGTCGCCGACGGATGCACGGACGGAAGCCACGAGCAGCTCCAAGGGCTGCCCGCGGACAAGGTGCGGCCAGTGGTCTACACGGACAACCGTGGCAAGGGACACGCTTTGCACATCGGTCTCGCCGATGGTCGCGGCCGTTACCTGGGCTTCGTCGACGCCGATGGCGATCTTCCCGCCGAACTGTTGCGGTCGTTCGTCGGCGTCGCCTTCGCCGCTGAGCCGGACCTTGCCATCGGCAGCAAGCGGCATCCAGGGTCGCGGGTCGTCTATCCGGAAAACCGGCGGATGTATTCCTGGGTCTACCAGCGTTTCGTGCACCTGCTCTTCGGCCTGTCGGTCCGTGACACCCAAACCGGCCTGAAGATCGTGCGGCGGGATGTCCTGGCGGCAGCGCTTCCGCGCATGCTGGAAAAGCGCTATGCCTTCGATCTCGAGCTGCTAGTCGTCGCCCGTCGACTCGGCTACACCAACGTCATCGAGCTCCCGGTCATCATCAAGGAACGCATCAGCACGACGATCTCGCTGCGGCAGGTCCGGCGCATCCTCCAAGACACCTTGGCGATCTTCTATCGACTGCGCATCCTGCGTTGGTACGACGTCGAACCGGACAACGACATCGTCAGTGTGGAACTCGAGTCCCCGGCCCGGGAACCCTCCGTCGTATCCGGGCTCGCTTGATGCGAATCCTGGTCCTGAACTGGCGGGACCTGGCACATCCGAAGGCCGGCGGAGCAGAGGTCTTCACTGACCGCATCAGTCGCTGCTGGGCGGAGCAAGGCCACGACGTCACGTGGTTCTGCGCCGCCGTGGACGGTCAGCCCGAGGACTCCGACCACGATGGAGTGCGCATCGTTCGGCGCGGCACCCGCGTGAGCGTCTACCGCGAGGCGCGTCGTTTCTACGAGGCCGCCGGCCCGGGAGCTTTCGATCTCGTCCTCGACGGTGTCAACACGCGGCCGTTCCTCACGCCCCGGTGGGTTCGCGACAGCGCCAACAGCGCGCTCGTGCATCAGGTGTGTCGCGAGATCTGGTGGCACGAAGCGCCATTTCCCGTGGCAGTCGTCGGCCGGTTCTGGCTCGAGCGGCGGTGGTTGTCTGCCTACGCCGACGTGCCCGTCCTGACGCCGTCCGAGTCCAGCCGCAGCTCGCTCGAGGACTACGGCTTGAGAGATCTGACCGTGATCCATCCAGGCATCGACACGGAGCCACGGGCGGTAGAGCGCCGCGAGGAACGCCCGACGCTGGTTTTCGTCGGCCGGCTGTCTTCCAACAAGCAACCCCTGCACGCCCTCCGGGCCTTCGCGCGACTGCAGCGCGAAGTTCCCGACGCGCAGTTGTGGTTCATCGGCGACGGCCCGCAGCGGAAGCGGCTGCAGCGTCGCGCGTCGTCCGGAGTCACGTTCTTCGGCCGGGTCTCCGAGGAGCGCAAATACGACCTGCTCTCTCGGGCGCACCTGCTCGTCGTCACGTCGGTGCGCGAAGGGTGGGGACTCGTCGTCGACGAAGCCGCCGCGGTCGGCACCCGGACCATCGCCTACGACGTCCCGGGTCTGCGTGACTCGGTGCCCGCGGCCGGCGGGACCCTCGTCCACCCCAGCCCCAAGGCGCTTGCCGCCGGGCTGGCCGAGATGCTGCCCGCCGTGGTGGCGAATCCCCCGCCGTCCGGCTGGCGCGGCGGTGCCGTCACGTGGGAGGAGACGGCGAGCGCGATCCTGTCGCGGAGTGTCGCCCGGACCGCCCCCGAGGCCGCCAAATGAACGACAGCAAGCCGGCGAGCAGCGCCGCGCCCACGGACACCAGATAGCCGAGGCGCACCCACCGCCACGGGGTGAACTGAACGACAGCAGATGCCGCCGGGGCGGTGAAGGTCATCAGACCTTCGTGGGTCGCCTGCGGCCGCTGGTCGCCCAATCGCCAGCCCGGGTCGAAAGGCTCGGGGACAGTGATCGGCCCCGCCGCACCCGCAGCCACCCGGTAGCTGGTCGGGGAGGAACGTCGGACGCGCTGAACCTGCGGATCGATCGCCGAGACACGCCAGACCGAGAGCGCCGGCGAGTCCAGCAGCTTCACCAGACCCGGCTGCCGGTTCAACCAGGCATATCCAGGCCAGTCCGCGGTCTTGGCGAGGACGACGTAGCCCACATCCAGCGGCGCGATGCGCGCAGCGAAGTCCGTGCCACCCTCACGTGCGATCGCCATCTCCTCGACGAGATAGGCCGAACGTCGGGCCGGACTCTCGTCCGCGACGTTCGGCAGCTCGACGTTGTCCCCCGCAACGACGGTCCTTCTGAAGAAGTCGTCTGCCGGGTTGGCGATCACCCGCCCGTCGGTGAAAGGGAAGGCGAGATAGAGATGCCACGGCAAGAACAGCACCGACGCGTCGGCTCCGGCGCCGACCGTCCGGTCCGCGCCGGCCCACTCGGCGGGCTGCTTCGAGGTGGACAGATGCCCGTCGAGGCCACCGAACAGGTTCGGTGTGTAGGCAAGGGCGAAACCGGCCAGCACCGTCGTCGCCGCGGCCCGAAGTGCATCTCGATGCACGTCACGGGTGAGTACGTCGACACCCCAGCCGAATCCGGCGCACAGCCCCAGCGCGACGAGCGCACCGAACTTCTGTGGCTCGCGCATCGCCTGAAACGCGTGCACGTGCCAGTACAACCAACGAA
>JAVEEE010000066.1 GCA_030840615.1 Frankiaceae bacterium
GGCTGCTCTCAGCACGAACCGGAGACGGAGGGCGACGGTGACCGAACACGCGCACGACCCCACGAGCGAAGACACCTACGACGTGCTCGTCCTCGGCGCCGGACCGTCGGGTGAGAATGCTGCCGGCCGGGCCGCGGACAACGGGCTCACTGTCGCGATCGTCGAGCCGGAGCTCATCGGCGGGGAGTGCTCCTACTGGGGGTGCATCCCGTCGAAGACACTGATCCGGCCGGGTGATGTCCTGGCGGCGGCACGGCGGGTGCCCGGCGCAGCGGAAGCGGTGACGAGGTCGGTGGACGTCGCGGCGGCGTTCGCGCAACGCGACTACATGGTGTCGTCCTACGACGACTCAGGACAGGTGCCGTGGCTCGACGGCAAGGGCATCGAGCTGGTCCGCGGTCGCGGCCGGCTGGCGGGTCAGCGCGTCGTCGAAGTCGATCTGAAGGACGGCGGCGTACGCCGGTTGGCCGCGCGCCGCGCCGTTGTCGTCGCGACGGGCACGGTGCCGTTCTTCCCTCCGATCGACGGGCTCGCTGACGTCGCGGCGTGGGACAACCGCTCGGTCACCGGGGCGAAGGAGCTGCCGCCGCGACTTCTCGTGCTCGGCGGCGGTGCGATCGGCTGCGAGATGGCACAGGGGTTTCGGCGGCTGGGCTGCGACGAGATGACGATCGTCGAAGGTGGCCCGCGGCTGCTGGGTCGGGAGGAGCCGTTCGCGGGTGAAGAGGTGCAAGCGGCGTTTGAAGCCGAGGGCATCCGCGTGGTGACCGGCGTGGCGGCCACCCAGGTGCGGCGGGAAGCGGCCGACGGCCCGGTGACGGCGACGCTGGCCGACGGTTCGTCGTTCAAGGCTGACGAAATCCTCGTCGCGGTCGGGCGTCGACCGCACACCGCCGACATCGGGCTGGAGACGGTAGGACTCGAGCCGGGGCGCTACGTCGACGTGGACGACGAGCTGCGGTCGACTGGCGTCGAGGGCGGCTGGCTCTATGCCGTCGGCGACGTCAACGGTCGCGCGTTGCTGACCCACATGGGCAAGTACCAGGCTCGCATCGCCGGTGACGTCATCGCCGGCAAGCCGGCGCGCGACATGGCAAGTCGCGATGTCGTGCCGCGGGTGACGTTCACCGACCCGCAGGTCTGCGCGGTCGGTCTCACCGAGGCGCAGGCGCGGGAGCGCTTCACCAACGTGCGCGCGGTGAGTTACGGCACCGGTGATGTCGCGGGTGCTTACGTGCTCGGCAATGACATCAAGGGGACGTCGATGCTCGTCGTCGACAACGACCGACGCATCGTGGTGGGGGCGACGTTCACCGGGCCGGACGTGGCGGAGCTGTTGCACTCGGCGACGGTGGCGGTGGCGGGCGCGGTGACCCTCGACACGTTGTGGCATGCGGTGCCGTCGTTCCCGACGGTGAGCGAGGTCTGGCTGCGGCTGCTGGAGGCCTACGGCCTGTGAGTCCCGGGACAGCCACTTCGGAGGGCTGCCTCTCCCGCACGACTTGTCAGCCGCTGAGAGGGCTATAGCCCTCTGTGGGGCTGACAACTTGGGCGTCATAACCGTTACGTACAGGAGGCAAGGGTGAAGCTCCTTCTCACCTCCGCTGGCGTCAAGAACGCGAGCATCCGCAACGCACTTGTAGACCTACTCGGCAAGCCCATCGCCGACGCCAACGCCCTGTGTATCCCCACTGCTGGATACGGACACCCCCAGGGCAGTCCCGGCGGCGCATGGCGCTTCATCACCGGTCAGGCCTCCACACCCATGTGCGAGCTGGGTTGGCGGTCGCTGGGCGTGCTGGAGCTGACCGCACTGCCCAGCATCGACGAGGAGCGCTGGGTCTCCTGGGTCCGCGAGACCGACGTCCTGCTGGTGAACGGCGGCGACGCCCTATACCTGTGCCACTGGATGCGGGAGTCCGGGCTCGCGGATCTCATGCCCTCGTTGCGCGAGACCGTCTGGTTGGGGCTCAGTGCCGGGAGCATGGTGATGACGCCCCGCATCGGGCAAGACTTCGTCGGGTGGCAGCCGCCGACCGGTAGCGACAGCACGCTGGGTGTCGTCGACTTCTCGATCTTCCCGCACTTGGATCACGAGCTCCTGCCGGAAAACAGCATGGCCGACGCAGAGAGATGGGCGGCCGAGATCCCGGGTCCGGCGTACGCCATCGACGATGAAACCGCGATCAGCGTGAGCGATGACACCATCGCAGTCCACTCCGAAGGCAACTGGAAGCTGTTCGAGGCCTGACACCCGGTCCACCCGACGACTTTCGAACGGGATGCCGGCTGCCTTGCGATGCTGTGGACATGCCGCGACAGAAGCCAGTCATGCAGAAGTCAACCGTACGTATCGCTCGTGTCAGCGAGAAGGAGTCGCTCGAGGCGCTCATGCACGGGATCTTCGCGATCACAATGACACTGTTGATACTGGATCTTCGAGTCCCTGAGACGCGATCACGTGGTCACCTATGGGAGTCGCTGCAGGGCCTGGGTCCCGAGATCGCGGGGTACGCATTCGGTTTCGTGTATCTGATGTCGGTCTGGCTATCGCTGCGCAACTTCACCCGCCAGCTGCGGGGGGTTACCAGCCTGCTCAGCGTCGTCTTCCTGCTCGTGATCGGCCTGGTGTCGTTGACACCGTTCACTGTCTCGACGATGTCCGCGGCAGTCGGCGATACCAGTGACCTCGGAACCGCCGTGCGGCTGATGTCCGCAGTCGTGGGCACGAGCTTCCTGCTGTCAGCGTGCATGTCCAAGCTCGCCCTGCACCAGGGGCTCGTCCCGGTGACCCCCTTTCGCCATGTCATGGCCACGTGCCGTACTGCTGTCGACCGGTCCGGCGATCCTCGGTTTCGGTCTGTCTTATCTCAACCCATGGCTAGGCATCGGCGTGCTGTCCACGGACATTCTCCTGGGCATCGTCGCCACGGACGCGCCGGCAACGGACGAGCCCGGCTTGCCTGATGACGGCCAAGCGCACCTCATGTCATGACCACGTGGCGGGCTTCACGCCCTTCACCGCCAGATGCCGCTTCACGGTTTAGACAGCACACCTGTGGGGCGGGCAGGACTCGAACCTGCGACCAAGGGATTATGAGTCCCCCGCTCTAACCCGCTGAGCTACCGCCCCGACGCCCGCACCCTATTCGCCCTACGCCGGCGAGCGCCGAGTTCTGGCTCGCGGGTGACATTTCGGCCATTCGCCTGTGCCAGGGCCGCGGTGTTCCTACCGTTGACCCGTGGTCGACCGACGCACAGCCGTCGCCCTCGTCGCGGCGCTGGCGGCGACGGTGGCCGTCGATGGCGTCGCCTTGAGCCGGGTCGACCACGGCCAACTCGGGCCGGCTGCCCTGGCGGCCCCCGCTTCCGACGCGACAGCCCACGGGCCGGCCCACAACGTCGCCCCGTCCTGGACCGCGGGTCATAGCGCCCGACCGGACCAAGCCTTGCTCCCCCGACCCGGCCGGACGGCGTGGACGACGGCATCCGTCGCCACCGTCTGGATCCGCCCTGAACGCGCTCGGCGGGTCGACCGACCGGCGCTTGCCGCCCACCCCGACATCAACCGTTGGCTGAGCAACCAGACGATCGCTCAGCGCGTCGACCTGGACCGCCGCGTGATGACCCAGTCGGTGCAGGGCGAGCAGGTGACCGTCGTACGGCAACGCGGGGCGTGGAGCAAGGTCCGGCTGCCGCAGCAGCGGGGCTCCTACTACCGCCGCGGCATCGTGGGCTGGGTCCCGACGCATCAGCTGTCGGCAGTCGCGCAGCACCGATCGGCACCCTTCCAGCGGACAAGGCGGCCGACGGGAACGTCCGTGGTCGGCATCGCGCGGCATTACCTCGGCGTCCGTTACCTCTGGGGCGGGATGACCAACCGCGGCATCGACTGCTCCGGGCTCACCTACCGGGTCTACCGCGGCGTCGGCGTGACGCTCCCCCGCGACGCTGCCGACCAGGCACGGCACGGCCACGCCGTCAGGCGACGGCAGCTCCGGGTCGGCGATCTCGTCTTCTTCGGCTCGGCCGGCTGGCGGTCGATCCATCACGTCGGCGTCTACGCCGGCAACGGCATGGTCCTGCATGCCCCGCACACCGGCACTCGGGTGCGCCTGACCCCGCTGACCGCCTGGCCCGATTACTGGGGTGCCCGTCGCTACGTCTGACCGAAGCTAAGTCGACGTGAAGAGGCTCTCCAGCTCGCCGGCGGACACCGCAGGCACCAGCCGGTGGGCCAGGGTCTCGGCCGAGTGCGGCAGCCGTAGTAGCGGCTGCATGTGCCGGTCGAGCACGGACAGGTCGTGCTCGTCGCAGAATCCGATCGCGCCGAACATCTGGTGACAGCACCGCAGCGTGTCGACGGCGACCTCGTCCGCGTGCAGCCGCAACGCGAGGGCATCGGCTTGGCGAGCCTCCGGCGCCGCAGTGCCGAGCCGCCAGGTGGTGAACTTCGCCAGCTCCTCGAGCCCACGGTGCGCGACGACGGCATCGGCGATGGCGAACCGCACCGACTGAAACTCCGACAGCGCCTGACCGAACTGCTTGCGAACCTTGACGTGCTCGGCCGTGAGCCGCAGTGCAGCGTCGAGCCCGCCGAGGATGCGCCACGACCCGAGCAGGAGGTGCCGGGCGGCGTCGTCGCCGGACACGCCGACGGCGGACTGGTCAAGACGGCCGCGGGTGACGAACGGGCCGAGCCGGGCGGCGGTACGACGGGGTTCCGTGGTCGCCACCCAGGCGTTGCCGTCGAGGTCTGCGGCGACCCAGCGGCCGTCGACGTCACCGTGGTCGATCCAGGGACGGGCCGGGTCGACGAGCGCTAGCCGCGCGCCGTCGACCGACAGCAGCTGCTCCACCAGCGGATGCGGCAGCGCAACCGCACCGGCCGCGCGGCACAGCTCCGCGGCGGCGAGCATCTCGTCGTCACCGGCGCGCGCATCGATGTCCCACGCGCCGAGCTCCGCCAACGCCGCTGCTGCGGCTGTGCGCGCATCCGGCTCCGTCTCCGCACGCAGCGCGAAGCCGACCCCACCGAGCGCGTCGAACCGCGCCTTTGCGGTCACACCGAACGCGTGCACGTCGCTCGGCAACTCGGTGCGCATCATCGGCCGCCCAGCACCGAGCGCGCGACGAGCATGCGCTGCACCTCGATCGTCCCGGACGCCACGGTCGCCGCCTGCGCATAGCGCCAATGGTCGTCGATCGCCCCGTGCAGCACAGCGTGCCGATCGCCCTCCAGGCCCGCCGGTCCGACCGCCTCCATCAGCAATTCGGCGACCGACTGGTCGCAGGTCGTGGCAGCGATGCGCGCGATGCTCGCCGTCGCGTCGTCAGGCTCGCCGTTCGCCTGCTGGGCCACGGCCGTGTAAGCGAGCAGCCGAGCAACGCGCACGTCGACCATGGCCCGCACCCATCGCGTCCGCAGCGCGCCCGGCAAGCGGTCCCACTCGTCGCCGAGCTCGACGCGCAGCCGCGCGAGCAGCGAGTCGCATCGCGCATACCGCGCGATGCCGACGCGCTCGTAGGCAAGGGCGTCCTTGATGACACGCCACCCGCCGCCGACTTCGCCGAGGACGTCGTCGGCTCCGACTCGCACGTTGTCGAGGAACAGCTCGTTGAGGTGGTGCGGGCCGAGCATCGATGGGATCGGCCGCACGGTCACGCCGGCACGGTCCATCGGCACCACGAACAACGTGAGCCGTCGCGATGCGGGCGCCTCGGGATCAGTGCACGTCGCGAGCACGCACCAGCTCGCCATCTGCGCGTACGACGTCCACACCTTCTGTCCGTTGACGACCCACCCGTCGCCGTCGGCCACGGCGAGCGTCCGCATCGATGCGAGATCGGAGCCGGCCTCGGGCTCGCTGAACCCTTGGCACCAGATGACCTCGCCGTCCGCGATGGGTGGCAGGTGCTTTGCCCGCTGCTGCGCGGAGCCGTGGCGCATCATCGCCGGGCCGACCCAGTTGATGCCCATGTACTGGGGGCCGCGAGGCTCGTGATGCGCCCACATC
>JAVEEE010000086.1 GCA_030840615.1 Frankiaceae bacterium
GAAGTCGAAGGGCTTGTCCGTGGTCGACGCGCGGATGCCGGACGGGACGGTCCGCGTCGCAGTCAGCGTCAGCGCGAGCTTCGACACGGCCCCGTCGACACTCGATGTCGCCTGCCACGTCACGTGCCGCTTCGCCAACGGATGCGCCGGCGTGCCGGGATCCGACGTGATGTCGGCGCTCTGCCCGTTGAGTGCCGACGCCATCGCCGCCGGGGACGTGGCGGTGCCGAACGACGGGAAGGCGGCGAGCGACTCGTCGAGGAGGTCGGCGACGCCGAGCGCGTTGGCGGCGCCGGGGATGAGCGTGAGCCCCGGAGCAGGGTCGGCAAACGCGCCGACGGTCGCAAGACCGTCGACGAACGACGTCACACCGCCGGTCCCGCTGAGAGCGGCGCGCAGAGCGTCCGCGGCTTGCGCGTCCTCGACCGGACCGGCAGCGGCATACGGAGTGGCGTAGCCACCGATGACGGCCATGGTCGCGACGAACGCGACAACACTGCGGCGGATCAACGCGGACTTGCGGATCATCTGTGCCCCCCGGCAGCCAGGCAGGGGGCCGGCGCGCTTTGAAGGGCGCGACTCAGGATCCCCCCAGACCCAAGCAGGGGCGAAACTACTGCTAAGCCGTGTAAGCGACAACCGATTCCATAAAACACTTCCGTCGGATATCGGACAAACTCACCGCAACGCCATCGCCCGCACCTCGCCGACCGCAACACCGTGCCCGAGAACGGGGGTTGCGGCCAGCGCATCGAGGGCCGCCGCATCGACGCCCAGCCGTCGCAGTGCTGCGACCATCACCGGTGACCGCGCCCGCCCGGCGCCGTCCTCGACCTTCAGCGCGACCGCATCGCCGTCATGAGTTGCGGCCGCGTAGACCCCCTCCGCACCGTCTTTCGCGAGCAAGCCGTCGACTGCCGTCATGAGGGCGGTCACGTCACGTCCCGTGCCGCCGACGAGGAACGGGTGCGCGCGCATCGCGTCAGCTACGCGCCGTTCGGGCGTTCCCGGCTCGGCGCACACGAGGCGGCCGAACGCCACCGCCAATCCGGTCAGGGTCACCGCCAGGAGCGGCGCCCCGCAGCCGTCGATCGCCACCGCCGCCACATTCTCGTTCGCGAGATCCTCGATCGTCGCGCGGATCGCGCGCTGCAGCGGATGATCCGGATCTCGGTAGTCCGCGATCGCCCATCCCGCCGCGGTACAGGTGCCGAGCATCGCCGCGTGCTTGCCCGAGCAGTTCTGATGCAGCCGGTCCGGCCCGCCGCCGGAACGCAGCAGGTCGCGCGCCGCGGTGGCATCCAGCGGCAGATCAGGCGTGTTGTCGAGGTCCTCCTCGGCGCGCCCGGCCTCGGCGAGAATTCGTCGTACGACGGCGACGTGTGCGGGCTCGCCCGAGTGGCTGGCGCAGGCGACCGCAAGCTGCTCGTCGTCCGTCGGGGACCAGCCGGCGCGCAGCATGCCGACCGCTTGCAGTGGCTTGGCGCAGCTGCGCGGGAACATCGGTGCGGCGATGTCGCCGACCTGCACCGCGTAACGGCCGGTGGCGCCTTCGATCGCTACGACGTTGCCGTGATGCCGGCTCTCGACCAGGCCGTTGCGGACGACCTCCGCAACGATCACTCAGCCGGACGCGTCGGTGGGCAGGAGGTCGGAGACGTCGGCGTCGCCTTCGCGGTAGCGCCGAGTGATCTCCGCCGTAGAGGCGTCCATCACGTGCTGTACGGCTCGGCGCTTCTCGGAAACCTGATGCTCTTCGCTGACCAGCACGTCAACCGCCGCGCGGAGCGAGGCATCGTCCTGCGTTGCCAGGTCGGACAGGTCGACATCGGCCACGAGCTGCTCGACGTGGCGGCGGTGCGAGTCGGCGCGGGACGGCTCCAGCGCGCTGTGGCGGCCCATCCCGCGCGGGCTCGATGTCACGCCCTCGTCGGTGAGGATGTGGGCCAGGTCGTCGACAAGGTCGCCGGTGGACTCGCCCGAGCGACGGCGCAGCTCGGCCCGGAGAATGTCCATCCGGCCCTGCAGCAGCCGGCGCAGATAGGAAAGGTCGACCTCCTCCTGCTCGGCGTCCTTGCGCAGGGCACGCACCTCGTCCATGGAAAGACCGGCCAAGCCCTCCAGGTAGTCCGCGGCGAGGACGCGGTCGATCCGGCGGTTGCCCGCCATCCCTTGCGAGCCGGACGTGCCTGTCATGCCTGTGCCCCCGTCTGTGTCGGGATCGGTCGCCGCTGCTTCACACCCAGCATGGTCCGCCCATCTTCCGGCGGGAGCGGCGGGCGAAGCGCCAGCCGAGCCAGCTCCGCCGCGCGTTCGACCAGCTCGGCGTTGTCACGCACCGGCCGGCCGGGCGCGAAGGTGAGGGTGTCCTCCATGCCGACGCGCAGATGCCCGCCGGCGCTGAGCGCGGCAAGCATGACCGGGACGGTCGTGCGACCGACGCCGGTGGCGGAGAACGTCGCGCCCTCCGGCAGCGCGGCGACGCAGGCGACCAGAGCCTGCGTCGTACCGGGCATGCCGCCGGGCACCCCCATGACCAGATCGCAGTGCACGTGGCCGCCGTAGGGCTCGCCGTGCTTGTCGAGCAGCCGGCGCATCGTCGTGACGTGGCCGAGGTCGAACAGCTCGAACTCCGGCACGATCTCGCGATCGCGCATCTCGAGATAGAGCCGCTCGATGAACTCCCAGCGGTTCATGAAGACGTCGGTGCCGAAGTTGACCGTGCCGCAGGTGAGGCTGGCCCCGTCCGGCCCGCAGTCGAGCACCGCCAGCCGGTCGGCTTCCGAGTCGGTCACCGCTCCGCCCGACGAGACCTGAACGACGAGATCGGTCGCCTCACGGATCGCGTCCAGAGTCGCCCGCACCCGGCCCTGGTCGAGCGTCGGCCGGGCCTCGTCGTCGCGCACGTGCACGTGGATGACGGCGGCGCCGGCCGCCTGGCATGCCTTGGCCGTCGAGACCAGCTCGTCGATCGTCACCGGAAGCGCCGGGGTGTCGGATTTGGCCGTTTCCGCCCCCGTGGGCGCGACGGTCAGGAGCGTGCCGGTGCTCATGCCGGCCATGGTGTCACGCCAAGGCGGGGAAAGGTGGCGCAGATTGACCCGTACGGCTCAACGTGAGCGTGCGTTCTGCCGATGCAGTTTGAACATCCGAACGGCAGCGGCGGCACGGCGCACAGAGGGAGGTCCGGCATGCTCAAGGGCGACCTCACGACCACGCCGCTCGCCCCCCTCCTGCTCCAGCTTTCCGAGGACCTCTCGACGGGTTGCCTGCACATCTCGGACGCCGAGGGCGACGAAGCTCTCATCTACTACAAGGCCGGGCTCGTCTATGCCGTGTCCGTTCCCGGCCGCCGGCCCCAGCTCGGCGCGAAGCTCGTGTCTTCCGGAGCGCTCGCGCCCGAGGCCCTCGCTGACGCACTCGAGGCCCAGCGCACGGAGCTGCAGGGCTGGCGCCTGGGCGAGCTGCTCGTCCACCTCGGCTACGTCGACCAGCCCGTCGTCGAGGCCTTCGTCAAGGAGCAGGTGCACGACGCTCTCTGGGACTTGATTCGTTGGGAAGAGGGACGCTGGAAGTTCCGCAAGAACGAGAAATCGCGCGAGGACGTCGCACCCCCGATGCCC
>JAVEEE010000110.1 GCA_030840615.1 Frankiaceae bacterium
CGTTCTCGTCGTCGCCGCGGGAGCCGTCACCGCATGGAGCGCGGCGGTGCTGGTCCGGCACCGTGCGGCTGCCGCGGCGGACGCCGCGGCACTGGCCGGCGCGACGGGCCTGCCCGGCTCGGTTGCCCATGTGTGCGCGGCGGCTCGCCGCATCGCCGTGGCTGACGGAGCCTCGCTCACCGGTTGTCACGTCAGCGGCACGTCGGTCACCGTCACGACGCGGGTAGCTGCCCCGCGCTGGCTGGCGTTCACCGGGTCTGCACACGGGCTCGCCTGCGCCGGGCAAATTCCGGCAGATCCGATGCAACCCACCGAAGCCGGGCGGCGTCGTAACCTAGCCGGGTCAACCTCGTTGTGTCAGGTGACGACACCGCCAGGGTGACGCGCGGGAGGGATGCAGCGATGGAGCCGGTGACCGGGGGCAACCAGCCCGCCGCGTCGTTCCTGCCCTTGCCCGCATCCGGCCCGCGGTCGTTCGGGTCCCTGCTCGGCCTGAGCATGCGCCGCGCCGGCGGCCGCCGCTCCGTGTCACTCGTGACGGTGCTGCTGCTGCTCTCCGGCGTCAGCATGTTCGCATTCCCGGCGATCACGGACCTCTTCCAGAAGTACCAGCAGAGCCACGTCCCGGACCGGCTGTCGGACCCCGGCTACCAGACCCTGTGGAAAGAGCACCACATCAAGGTCGGTGACGGCCTGACGCGCCTGATCATCGACAACGACCGCGTGAAGGTGAACGTTCTCGTGGTCGAGGGGACCACCCTCGCCGCGCTCGAGGCCGGCGCCGGTCACTACGTCGGAACGCCGTTTCCCTGCGAGCAGGGCAACGTAGCCATCGCCGGCCACCGCACCACCTACGGCCGGCCCTTCAACAAGATCAACTACATGCGAGCCGGCGACACGGTCGACCTGATCACACCGGTCGCCAGGTGCACCTATCGCGTGGTCCGGCCGTTCGACGGGCACTCGAATCCGTGGGTCGTGCAGCCGAATTCCTATTCCGTGGTGGGTCAAGCCGGTGATCTCGGAACCGGCCACTGGCTCACGCTCACGAGCTGCAACCCCCTTGGCAGTGACGCTCAGCGCATCGTGCTGCGGCTTTCGCTGGACAAGGTCACCCCGATCAAGACGTCGAAGGCGAGCTCCTCATGACTGCCCGCAACCTGATGCGCCACGGCGCCCGGGCGGCGCTGCCGCTGGGCATGGCCGCGGTCATTGCCGGCATGGCCGCCGGCCCGGCGTTCGCTGCCGGCAACCCCAGCGTCTCCCGATCGGACGGCAGTGACGCGACCTCCACCTCGACCAGTTCGGACACCTGCTTCCACGTCGTGGGGACGGTGCCGCAGTCGGTCAGCGGAGCCACCACGACGCTCGTGATCGTCGATGCCCGCGGCGACTCGCACTCGGTGGACAGTGTCCGGGCGAGCGCCACCAGCGCCAAGACCGTCTCGTTCGCGTTCTCCACCAGCGGGCTCTCGTGGAGCGGCGGCTGCCAGGCCGGCAGCGGCATGGCGCCGAACGGGACCTACGAGGCGAAGCTGACCGGGGGTGTCACGGCAAGCACGAACTTCCGCGTCGCGCTGCCGCCGGCGACTCCGTCCGGGTTCAACGCATCCGCCAGCGGCACGGTGGCGAGCTTCTCGTGGCAACCGAACAACGAGCCGGACCTCATGGGCTACGACATCGTGGACGGCGCGAACAACGACGTGACGCCTGGTGGTGTCGACGCCGCGTCGGTCTGCGACGGCAGCGGATGCTCGGTCAACATCGACTTCGGCTCCGGCGTGCAGGGCACCACCCACAGCTTCCACATCGTCGCCCTGCGGCACACGTCTCCCGGCTCGAGCGGCTCGGTGACGTCGTCCGACTCCGCATCGCGCAGCGTCACGTTCCCGGCCGCGCCGACACCGTCGAGCTCCCCGCCGGGCGGCTCCGGCGGCGGGTCGGGCGGTGGCTCCGGTGGCAACGGCTCGGGCGGCTCCACCGGTGGCGGCAGCACGGGCAGCGGCGGCACGGGTGACGGCACGACCGGCTCAGGGGGGAAGCACCACTCGCTGTCCGGCAAGCACCCCGACGCCGACCTGCAGGCCTACCTGCCGTCACTGTCAGCCGGCAGCGCGCCCGATCTCCCGTCGGTGCTCACCGAGGTGAAGCCCCTCCCGCAGGGCACGTTCAAGCCCGTGTTGCCCTACCAGGACCAGGTGACCCGCCAGCCGGTCCAGCAGCATGGCGTCGCACACGTGACCGCCACCGTGGCCCACGACCTGGCGCGGGTGCTGGACACGTCCGCCCTGTGGCGTGGTGTGGGCGCCGCGGCGGTGCTCCTGCTCATCGCGGGCCACCTGCACACGTGGGTGCAGCGCATCGAGACCGACTGATTCCTTCGAACGAGCCCGAACGACGACGAGCGCCGGCTACCGGCGACTGCTAGCGGCCGACCCGGTGTCGACCTGACGTCGTGCTTGCGCGGTCACCGGGATAGGCGTCGCCGGGTCCGATCGAGCTGCGCTCGTCCAACAGCTCCTGCTCGAGCCGCGCGTTCTCGGCGCGGAGTTCCTCCGCCTGCCCGCTGTCGCGGCGCAGCGCGCGGCGCTCACGTCGGGCGCGCCGCGCCCGGCCGAGGCCGCCGAAGAACATGGCCAGCCCGAGGGCGAACAACAGGCCGACAACGGTGCCTGCGATGAACAGCGCGCCCACCGACAAGTCGGAGATCGACCGGTTGAAGGCGATCGCGTGGATCACGGCCGTGTTCTGGATGGCCGCATCGACGGCCAGCGCCGCGCAGCCCAACATCAACAACAGTCCGAGCACCAGCATGGCAACGTCCTCGCTTTCCCGGATGCACCGGTTAACCCTCGATCATGTCGGCCTACCCCAACTGACCGGTATCACGCCGGATCGTGACACTCCGGCTGTCCAGAGCGGGATGCCGCCCAGAACAGCGATGCTGCCCAGAACAGTGAGCTGCACTGCGTGATTGAATGCAGCGCTGGCGGGTAGCGCCGCTGAGATCATTTGCTGACTGTCCGCTGGAGGACCGCGTGGATCTGTCCCTGTCGACCAGGACCGAGGGTGACCGAACCGTGGTGACGGTCGGTGGAGAGATCGACGTCTACACGGCGCCGAAGCTCCGCGAACAGCTCATCGACCTGGTCTCGAGCGGCAAGTACAACTTGGTCGTAGACATGGAGAGCGTCGATTTCCTCGACTCGACCGGCCTCGGTGTCCTCGTGGGCGGGCTCAAGCGGGTCCGTGCGCACGAAGGCTCGTTGCGCCTCGTCTGCACGCAGGAGCGCATTCTCAAGATCTTCCGCATCACAGGGTTGACGAAGGTGTTCCCGATCCATGCCTCGGTCGACGAGGCACTCGCTGCGACCGACTGACTCTCCGATGCCGACGGTCGAGGTCAGCTTCACGGCGCTCCCGGCACACGTGCGGACCGCGCGCCTCGTCGCGCTCGCCGTCGCGCGCCGCGCCGGCGTTGACGAGCAGATCCTTGACGAGCTCCGGCTCGCGGTGGGCGAGGCCTGTTCCCGAGCTGTGAACGTCCACCAGAGCAAGTCGCCCGCCGATGCTGTCGTCATGCGGCTCACCGACGAGCAGGACCGGTTCACCGTCGAGGTCATCGACTGCGGCCCACTCGAGGACGCGGTTGCCGAGCCGGACATCGATCTCGAAGGCAACGCACTGTCGGCAGACGGCGACACCGCTGAAAGCCTCCCCGATCTCCTGCCGCCGGGCTTTGGGCTCGCGGTCATCAGTGGGCTGGTCGAGGACGTCAGCGTGACCTCGGACGTCGACGGGACCCACGTCCGAATGACGTGGCCGGCTGTCGACGTCCTGGCGCCCGGAAGCCACTGACACGCCTGCCTCTCAACGCGGCCGGCGGCTTGGCTAAACTCTCGCCGGGCCGGAGCGCGCCGTCAGGCGCCGTCGCTCCGGCATGCCTTTGACTCTCGCTCAGTTGGCTTGCCGACCAGGAGGACGCTGATGTCCCCGATGCTCCACGTCTCTGCCCTTGCCGGCGCGGACGCTGCACACGTCTCCGGGGGTGACTACGGCATCCTCGTCGTCGTCGCGGTCGTCGCCGTGTTCGCGCTCCTCGTCGCGGGCTTCTTCGCCCGCGAGGTGCTCCGGGCGGACCCGGGCTCGCCGCGCATGCAGGAAATCGCCAAGGCGGTCCAGGAAGGCGCGGACGCCTACCTCCGTCGGCAGTTCACCACGCTGGCGCCGTTCGCGGTCGTCATCTTCGGCCTGCTGTTCATCCTTCCGGCGGAGACGACGGGCGCCCGGGTCGGCCGCTCCCTCTTCTTCCTCGTCGGCGCAGCCTTTTCCGCGTTCGTCGGGTTCGCGGGCATGACGCTCGCGACCCGCGCCAACGTGCGCATGGCCGCAGCGGCGCAGGCGGCCGGCGCAAAGCCGGCGATGCGGGTGGCATTCCGCTCCGGTGGCGTTGTCGGCATGCTCACCGTCGGGCTGGGACTGCTCGGGGCCAGCGTCGTCACGTTGATGTTCAACGAACATGCGCCACAAGTGCTCGAAGGTTTCGGGTTCGGGGCCGCACTGCTGGCGATGTTCATGCGTGTCGGCGGCGGCATCTTCACCAAGGCTGCCGATGTCGGCGCCGACCTCGTCGGCAAGGTGGAGCAGGGAATCCCCGAGGACGACCCGCGCAACGCGGCAACCATCGCCGACAACGTGGGCGACAACGTCGGTGACTGCGCCGGCATGGCGGCGGATCTGTTCGAGTCCTACGCCGTCACGCTGGTGGCCTCGCTGATCCTCGGCAAGGTGGCGTTCGGGCAGGAAGGCCTTGTCTTCCCGCTCATCATTCCGGCCGTCGGTGTCATCACCGCGATCCTCGGCATCCTCGTCACCGCGCCGCGCGACGGTGATCGCAGCGGCCTCACGGCGATCAACCGGGGCTTCTTCATCTCCGCCGTCGTCTCCGCACTGCTCACCTTGGTCGTCGCGTTCGCCTACCTGCCCTCGACGTTCGCCAAGCTGCACGGCGCGGTCGGCGCTGTGGAAGGCATCGACGGCAACCCCCGCGTCACGGCCTTCCTTTCTGTGCTCATCGGGCTCATCCTTGCCAGCGCGATCCAGGTGCTGACCGGCTACTTCACCGAGACAAACCGCCGGCCGGTGCAGGACATCGGCCGGCAGTCCCTGACCGGTGCGGCGACCGTCATCCTCGGCGGCTTCTCCGTCGGCCTCGAGTCCGCGGTCTACTCCGCTGTTCTCATCGGTGGCGCCGTCTACATCGCGTTCCTGCTCGGCCACGGCGTCGTCGTGCTCGCTCTCTTCGCGGTCGCGCTCGCCGGCACCGGTCTGCTGACCACTGTCGGCGTCATCGTGGCGATGGACACGTTCGGTCCGATTTCCGACAACGCCCAGGGCATCGCGGAGATGTCCGGCGAGATCGACGCCAAGGGCGCCGAGGTGCTGACCGGACTCGACGCGGTCGGCAACACGACCAAGGCCATCACGAAGGGCATCGCGATCGCGACTGCGGTGCTCGCCGCTACTGCACTGTTCGGCTCGTTCGCGACAGCGGTCAACACCGAGAAGGTCAAGCAGGACACCAGTTTTGCGTTCGCTCTCGCCGTCGACAAGCCGAACGTGCTGTTCGGGCTGATCCTCGGCGCCGCCGTCGTGTTCTTCTTCTCCGGCCTCGCGATCAACGCCGTCGCCCGAGCCGCCGGACGGGTGGTCATGGAAGTACGTGACCAGTTCCGCAACAACCCCGGCATCATGGACGGCACGGTCCGGCCGGACTACGCCCGCGTCGTCGACATCTGCACGAAGGATTCGCTGCGCGAGCTGGCGACGCCGGGTCTGCTGGCGTTGCTGGCGCCCATCGCCACCGGCTTCTGGCTCGGGTGGGAGCCGCTCGGCGCCTACCTGGCCGGCGCCATCGCGGCAGGCGTGCTCATGGCGATCATGCTGGCCAACTCCGGTGGTGCCTGGGACAACGCCAAGAAGCTCGTCGAGGACGGCAACTACGGCGGCAAGGGCTCCGAGGCGCACGCCGCCACGGTCATCGGCGACACCGTCGGCGACCCGTTCAAGGACACTGCCGGCCCGGCGCTCAACCCGCTGATCAAGGTCATGAACCTTGTCGCGCTGCTCATCGCTCCCACGGTGGTGAAGTACGGCGTCCACGGTCCGCACCAGAACACCGGCGTACGGGTCGTCGTGGGCGTGCTCTCGGTCGGCCTCATCGTCGTTGCCGTCGTCATCAGCAAGCGGCGCCGCGTCGACATGGGTGCGCAGGCACCCGCGGTCGAAACGGCAGCCGCGCCCTAGCCAGACGTTCCTCCACACGACCCAGGTTCGCCGCGACAGGCGGTGGCTACGCGTAGCCTCGGCCGCAATGAGCCAGATGTCGCTATTCTCGGCCGCCGCCCGCGAGCCGCAGATCACTGACCTCGAGGGCCTGCTCGCAGGCTCCGGTCAGGTGGTCCGGCGCGGCGGGACGGCGCGGATCAGCGTCGTCGTCGATCCCGGTTGGCGAGTCGAGGCGCTCGTGGCGGAGCTGGCGGCCGTGGGCATCGAGGCCGAGGTCGGCGACCCTGAGGCGGCGGACGCGTCGGCCGGTCTGGCGGTCGGCACGCCGTGGCTTGCCGAGCTGCGCGCCGTCGCGGATGCGTGGACCCGAGGTGCCGTGAAGGCGCCGCCGCCGGGCTGGGCGATCGATGGTGCCCGACTCCGGTGGTGGTGCGTCGCCGCAGGCTCCGCGGCCCCGACCATGTATACATTGGCGCTCGGAGCAAACGACGAACCCGCGTGGCCGGCCGTCGGAGCGGCGCTGGCGGCCGCGGGGATCCCCGGCCTGCTGGTCGGGCCGCGAGCCGACGGACCCGCCTACCGGATCGTCGGGCAGCGGCGGCTCAACCGGTTGCGTGAGCTCGTGGGCGACCCGCCCGCGGGGACACCGGTCGGCGCGTGGCCGTCGGCTGACTACGCTCGCGGCGCCTGACCGGGCGTCGGCACACCGGACAAGAGGAGAGGCGTGGCGAGGACGAGCGCGAGCAATGCGGCCGGCAATGGCCGCCGCCGACTCGTCATCGTCGAGTCCCCGGCCAAGGCACGCACCATTGCGGGTTACCTCGGTCCTGACTACGTCGTCGAGTCCTCGATCGGGCACATCCGTGACCTGCCGAGCAACAGCGCTGAGATCCCCGCGGACAAGAAGAAGGAGCCGTGGGCGCGACTCGGTGTCGACGTCGACCACGGCTTCGAACCGCTCTACGTCGTCAACCCGGACAAGAGGCAGCAGGTCGCCAAGCTCAAGGCCGCATTGAAGAACGCCGACGAGCTGCTGCTCGCGACGGACGAGGACCGCGAGGGGGAAGCCATCGCGTGGCACCTGCTCGAGGTGCTCAAACCGAGTGTTCCCGTCCGTCGGATGGTGTTCCACGAGATCACGCCTCAGGCGATCCGGGATGCGGTCGAGCGGCCGCGTGACATCGACCGGTCGCTCGTCGACGCGCAGGAGACGCGGCGAATCCTCGACCGGCTCTACGGATACGAGGTCTCTCCGGTCCTGTGGAAGAAGGTGATGCCCCGGTTGTCGGCCGGCCGGGTGCAGTCCGTGGCGACGCGGTTGCTCGTGGAACGTGAGCGGGCGCGCATGCGGTTCCGCTCGGCGGGTTACTGGGACCTCGAAGCCACCTTCGACACCGGCAAGGACGAAGACCCGCACGCGTTCACTGCGACTCTTGCCGCGCTCGACGGCAAGCGGGTGGCGACCGGCCGTGACTTCAACGAGACCGGCCAGCTCACCGCCGACAGCAGCCGCGGAGGCGGAGCGAATGCGCCGGTCCACCTCGACGAGTCCGCAGCCGGTGCCCTCGCGGCAGCGCTGCAGGACACGAGCTTCAGCGTCAAGAGCGTCGAGCAGCGGCCGTACCGGCGCTCGCCGTATCCACCATTCATCACCAGCACGGTGCAGCAGGAAGCGAGCCGCAAGCTTCGCTTCTCCGCGCAGGTCACCATGCGGCTGGCGCAGCGGTTGTATGAGAACGGCTACATCACCTACATGCGCACCGACTCCACGACGCTGTCGGACACCGCGTTGACAGCTGCGCGTGACCAGGCCCGCGAGCTCTACGGCGATGCATACGTTCCGGACGCGCCGCGCCGCCACGAGCGCAAGGTCAAGAACGCGCAGGAGGCGCACGAGGCGATCCGTCCGGCCGGAGACCGCTTTCGCACGCCGCAGCAGGTGCGCGGCGAGCTCGGCAGTGACGAGTTCCGCCTCTACGAGCTGATATGGCAGCGCACGGTTGCCTCGCAGATGGCTGACGCGACCGGGCAGTCCGTGAGTATCCGCGTCTCCGGGATGACCGCACCCCGACAAGAAGCCCCCGCACAGGAAGCCCCCGCACAAGAAGCAGAGTTCTCGGCCACGGGCAAGGTCATCACGTTTCCGGGTTTCCTTCGTGCCTACGTCGAGGAGACGGACGACGAGCAGGCCGAACGCGAGGATCGCGAGCGGCGCCTGCCCCAGCTCACCGAAGGCCAACATCTCGACGCCGCCGGCATCGAGCCGCAAGAGCACGCGACCAACCCGCCGGCTCGTTACACCGAGGCCAGCCTGGTCAAGGCGATGGAAGAGCTCGGCATCGGTCGCCCCTCGACTTACGCGTCGATCCTCGGCACCGTGCAGGATCGCGGTTACGTCTTCAAACGGGGCACCGCGCTGGTGCCCTCGTTCATGGCGTTCGCCGTAGTGGGCTTGCTCGAGCAGCACTTCAGCCGCCTCGTGGACTACGGCTTCACGGCGGAGATGGAAGACGACCTCGACGAGATCGCCGCCGGCGGACGCGAGCGCGTTCAGTGGTTGGCGGACTTCTACTTCGGGGTCCCGGGTGATGATTCCCAGGAGGGCCTGAAGGAGCTGGTGCACCACCGGCTCGGCGACATCGACGCGCGCGAGGTCAACTCGATCCCGATCGGGACCGCAGACGACGGACAGCCGATCGTCGTGCGAGTCGGCCGTTACGGGCCTTACGTACAGAAGGGCGCCGACGGCACCGAGACCGACCGCGCGAGCGTGCCGGAGGACTTGCCACCGGACGAGCTGACCGTTGAGAAGGCACTCTCGCTGCTCGAGAAGCAGAGCGACGAACGTGTCCTCGGTCAGCATCCGGAGACCGGTGACCCCATCCTCGTCCGGGGGGGTCGCTACGGCCCCTATGTCACTACGCAGCCACTCGATGGTGGTGAAGCCCGCACCGCTTCGTTGCTGAAGAACATGGACATCGAGTCGGTCACGTTGGACGACTCGCTGCGGGTGCTGTCGCTGCCGCGCCAGCTGGGCACCGATCCTGCGACCGGTGAGGAAATCACCGTGCAGAACGGCCGCTA
>JAVEEE010000120.1 GCA_030840615.1 Frankiaceae bacterium
TCGATCGGCCGGATGCCGTGCTGCGCCAACGCGGCGGCGTGCTCGCGGTTGTGGCGGATCGCCAACAAGCCGCCATGCACATTGGGATGCAGGGTCTTGACCCTTCCATCCATCATCTCGGGAAAGCCCGTGAGCTCGGCGACGTCCAGCACCCGGAGCCCGGCCTCGCTGAGCGCCTTGCGGGTGCCGCCGGTCGAGACGATCTCGACCCCGAGACGGTCGAGCGTCCGGGCGAGCTCGATCAGGCCGGTCTTGTCGGACACCGAGATGAGGGCGCGGGAAATCTTGCACAACGGGTCGGCAGTCATGACATCTCTCACAGCGGCAGTTGCGGCTCCTCGCCGCGCCCGCGGCGCGGCGCGGCGTTCGGCGTCGTCGACATGGCGAACGTCCATTGCACCCGTGTCACGTTGCGGGCGCGGCCATGGATCACCAGCTGCACGGCCCGGCGCGGCCCGTCCTTGCCGGCCAGGTAGACGCTCTCCTCGAGGTCGATGCGATCCTCATAGGCGGTGAACGTCCAGACTTCCTTGTTGCTCATCACCAGCATGGCGCCGTGGGTGTCGGACAGGCGGTTGGCCTTGACGGACGGATGCAGGTGGAAGCGGATCGCGAATTGGTCGCGGCCGGCCGCGAAGGCTTCGCCGATCGCCAGGCTGAAAACGTCCTCGCCGTCGAGCCGCCTTCCGTCGGCGGCGAGCATCAGGGAACGCTGGTGGATGACGTCGAAGCTCGTCGTGTAGCCGTCATGGGAGGTGCGCAGCACGATGGCGCCGTCCTGCTCGCCGCGCTGGGCGGTGACCCGGCGCGGACCGCTCACGATCGGCACGCCGTCGAGCATGCGTTTGATGGCGCCCGATTCGACGAAGCGGCACGAGGACGCATCATTGAAGGTCGCGGTCGAATGGGCGGGGGTCGAGCGCGCCACCTGCCGCCAGCTGTCGCGGCTGGTCGCCGGCAATCCGCAATTGACCACGATCCGGTTCTGCCGGGTCGACAGCTCGAACGCCAGGCAGCCGGCATGCGCCTCCGTGCTCACCGCCATGGGGGGCGGGACGCCGGTATCCATCAGCACGACGGTGCCGTTGGCGTCGACCCGCTGGTAGCCGGAATGGGGCGCGTTGGCGACCGGCATGCCGCGGGCATCGTCATAGGCGAGGATGGTGGTGAGCAGGTCGGTTGGGGTCGGACCCATGCCGTTGAACAAAGCGAAGCTGCCGTCGCCATGGCGAAAGAAACGCAGCATCGGCATCATGCGGTCGATGGCGTTGAGGAGCGCGGCCGGCGGCGCCAGGTTGCGGGCCGTGAACAGCTGGCGCAGCGGCAAGAGATCGACCAGAAGCTCGATCAGGGCGCCCGGATTACGGCTGATGTGGCCGCCATCGGGAAGGATTTGCCGCCCGAGCTCGTCGGCCAGCTGCTTGGCCCACATGGCCAACCCGGGCCGCAGTCCGTTGCTGATCTCGATGCCGTTGATGGGTTGCTTGACCGACGTCGACAGCACGAGGCCGACGACGCCACCTTCCCCAAGATGGGGAACGATCGCCCGGACGGTGCGAACGGCGCCGAGGAACACCGACTCGAACGCGGCACGCCACTGCTCGTCGGTTGCACCCAGGGCGCTGGTTCCCGGTGGTCCGCCGACACTGACGAGCGCACCGTCGATCCGACCGAAGCTGCTGAGGGCCTGGGTCACCAGCCGGTCCGGGGTGCCCGCGTCCGCGTTGTCGGCGACGACACCCGCTGAGCCCGCGCCGAGGGTCGCGACAGCGGCGTCGACCGACTCCCGCGACCGGGACGAGACGACGACGAGCGCCCCGTCGTCGACCAGCGCCTGGGCGGCGGCGAAGCCGAGGCCCTTCGTGCCGCCGGTGACGACGTAGACGCGGCCGCGTAGACCGAGATCCATCAGAGCAGCGAGCGCAGGACGTACTGGAGGATCCCGCCGTGGCGGTAGTACTCCGCCTCACCCGGTGTGTCGATGCGCACGGTCGCGGCGAAGGTCTTGGTCTCGCCACCTTCGTGGGTCGCCTTGACGTCGATCTCGCGGGCGATCCGGTCGCCGCCGAGCCCGGTGATCTCGAAGGTCTCCTCGCCGGTCAGCCCGAGCGACTCGCGGTTCTGCCCGTCCGGGAACTGCAGGGGCAGCACGCCCATCCCGATCAGGTTGGACCGGTGGATCCGCTCGTAGGACTCGGCGATGACAGCCCTGACTCCGAGCAACATCGTGCCCTTCGCCGCCCAGTCGCGCGACGATCCGGAGCCGTACTCCTTGCCCGCGAGGATGACGAGGGGGACGCCTTCCTCGGCGTAGCGCTGCGCGGCGTCGTAGATGGACATCTCCTCGCCGTCGGGCAGGTGGCGCGTCACGCCGCCCTCGGTGCCGGGAGCGAGCTCGTTGCGCAACCGGATGTTGGCGAAGGTGCCGCGGATCATCACCTCGTGGTTGCCCCGGCGCGAACCGTAGGAGTTGAAGTCCTTGCGGTCGACGCCGTTGTCGCTGAGGTAGCGCCCGGCCGGCGAGTCGGTCTTGATCGAGCCGGCGGGGGAGATGTGGTCGGTTGTCACGCTGTCGCCGAGCACGGCGAGGACACGGGCGTCCATGATGTCCTCGACGCCTGCGGGCTCGCGGTCCATGCCGTCGAAGTACGGCGGACGGCGGACGTAGGTCGACTCGTCCGACCACTCGAACGCGTCTCCGGTCGGCACCTGGAGCGACTGCCATCGATCGTCACCGGCGAACACGTCGCCGTAGCACGACGCGAACCCGCTCGACTGCACAGATGACGCGACGATCTCCTGGACCTCTTTGGGCGACGGCCAGAGGTCAGCGAGAAACACGTCCTTGCCGGCGGAGTCCTGACCGATCGGCTCGGTGAGCAGATCGATGTCCATTGTCCCGGCAAGGGCGTAGGCGACGACGAGCGGCGGTGAGGCGAGGTAGTTCATCTTCACATCGGGGTTGATCCGGCCCTCGAAGTTGCGGTTGCCACTCAGCACCGACACGACCGCGAGGTCGCTGTCGTTGACGGCCTGCGAAACCTCGGGGATCAGCGGCCCTGAGTTGCCGATGCACGTCGTGCAGCCGTAGCCGACCAGGTCGAACCCGAGCTTGTCGAGGTAGGGCGTCAGGCCGGCCTTGTCGTAGTAGTCCGACACCACCTTCGAGCCCGGCGCGAGCGAGGTCTTCACCCACGGCTTGGACTGCAGGCCGCGCTCGACTGCGTTGCGTGCCAGCAGCCCCGCCCCGACCATGACGAACGGGTTGGACGTGTTGGTGCACGACGTGATCGCTGCGACGACCACCGCGCCGTGGTCGAGCTCGAACTCGGTGCCGTCATCGAGACGCGCGCGCGTGGGTGTCGAGACCCGGCCGCCGTCGCGTGCTGCCGCGCTCAGGAAGTGGGCCGGCTTGTCGGCTTCGTCCTCGTGTGTCTCCGCGACGGGGTCGCTCGCCGGGAACGTCTCCCGGCCCGCCTCGTCGAGGTGGCCGTTGGGGTCGCCGTCGACGTAGGACGCCAGGGCGGCCCGGAAGCCTTCCTTTGCCGACTTCAACGGCACCCGGTCCTGCGGCCGTTTCGGTCCGGCCAGCGACGGCTCGACGGTCGAGAGGTCGAGCTCCAGCCGCTCGCTGTATTCGGGCTCGCGGTCGGGGTTGTGCCACAGGCCCTGCTCCTTCGCGTAGGCCTCGACCAGGGCGACGAGGTCGTCCGGCCGGCCGGTGAGCCGCAGGTAGGTCAGGGTCTCGTCGTCGATCGGGAAGATCGCGCAGGTCGAGCCGTACTCCGGCGACATGTTGCCGATCGTCGCCCGGTTGGCGAGCGGCACCGCCGCGACGCCGGGACCGTAGAACTCGACGAACTTGCCCACGACGCCGTGCTTGCGCAGCATCTCCGTGATCGTCAGCACCAGGTCGGTCGCGGTCGCGCCCTCGGGCAGCTCGCCGGAGAGCTTGAAGCCGACCACGCGCGGGATGAGCATCGAGACCGGCTGGCCGAGCATGGCCGCTTCGGCCTCGATGCCGCCGACGCCCCAGCCGAGTACGCCGAGCCCGTTGATCATCGTCGTATGTGA